>NZ_JRMK01000089.1:0-18816 GCF_000972925.1 Mycobacterium sp. UM_Kg1
GTCATCGGATCGTCCGTGGTAGTACAGGAATCCGTCCTTGTCGAGGCGGCCGAGATCCCCGGTGGGGTAGTAGCCGTCGGCGGTGAAGGTCTGTTCCCGGGAGCGTCCGCAGATGCCGCGCAGCGTGTGCGGGCCGCGCAGCTGGATCGCGCCGATCGTCTCGGCGGCCACCGGTGCGCCGGTCGCGGTGTCGACGATACGTACGTCCATGCCGGCGAACGGCTTACCGCAGCTTCCCCAGGCCGAGCGTGGCAGGTCGGTGTCGGCGGCATAGCCGCAGTACGGCCCGAAGGACTCCGTCATACCGAAGAGATTGGCCCGGGCTCCGGGTTCGGCACGCAGTTCCGGCGGCAGCAGCGCATCCAGGCTGCCCGGTTGCAAGGCGGACAGGTCGGCGTTGCCGGCTCGGGCTGCCAGCGCCGCGGCCTGATCCGGCCAGCCCCGAAACAGTGTCACGCGCTCGGTTTCCAGCAACCTGCAGGTGGATTCGGGTGTCGGGTGCTCCTCGGTGACCAGGGTCGCCCCGGCCATCAATGCCGACAGCACTCCGCCGCCCAGTCCCCCCACCCAGAAGAACGGCATCGGCAGGTACAGCCGCGTGTCCGCGGTGATGCAGCGAGCAGCCAGTCCGGATTCGACAGCCCCCAGCGCGCTGCCGTGTGAATGCAACACCCCTTTCGGGGCGCCGCTGCTGCCGGAGGTGAAGACGATCAGCATCAGGTCGGCAGGAGTCACGGTCGCGGCCATGGCATCGACGATTCCGCGGGCAGTGGGCCCCGCGGTGGCGCGGGCCACCTGACCGGATGGCCAAACCTGCTGCAAGGCAGGAAGTGTGGCCGATGTGGTGTGCAGGCCGTCGAGATAGCGGCGCCCGCGAAACTCCTCGACGCCGATCAGGACCGACACGCCGGCGATTCGCAACTGAGCCGCGAGTTCGGGCGGTGGCAGCAAGGTGCTCAGCGGCACCAGCACCGCCCCGATCCGGGTCAGCGCAATCGCGATGCGAACCCAGTCGACGCCGTTGGGCATGAGCAGCCCCACCCGTGTGCCCTTGCCGACTCCGCCCTGGACGAAGGCCGCGGCAAGCTCCCGCGTCGATGTGTCCAGGTCGCCGTAGCTGAGGCGCTGAGCCGGATCGATCACCATCGGCTTGTTCGGGTCGGCGACGGCACGCGCACGCACCACCGCATCGACGGTCAGCGCGACCGGGGCGGGATCAGTCATCGATGAACTCCGCCAGCCGGCGCAGGTCGACCTTCCCGCCGGGCCGCAGCGGGATCCGGGCGGCCGGGACTGCGGCGATCCGGCGCGGAATCTTGAAGCTGGCGAGCTCGGTGGCAAGCCGGGCTCGCAGGTGTGTCTGGTCGACATCGTCGGCGACGATCACCGCGGCGACCAATTGGCCACGGTCGGGGTCGGGGACGCCGAAGACGTGGGCGACCGATCCGCCGGTCACCTTGGCAATGGCTCGTTCCACCTCCGCCGGGAAGACGCTGGCGCCCGCGGTCTTGATCATCCGGTCGCGCCGGCCGAGGTAGTAGTAGAAGCCGTCGGCGTCGGTGCGGACCAGATCGCCGGTGTGGAACCACCCATCGGCATCGAAACACTCTTCCCTGCTGCGCTTGTGATAGCGCTGCATCATGTAGGGGCCGCGTACCCACAGCTCCCCGTCGTGCACCCGGCATTCGAATCCGGGTGCCGGTTTACCGAAGCTACCCCGCCGGTGCTCGGGCTGAACGGAGTCGTCGCCGCTGAGCAGTATCGGGCCCCCGGACTCGGTCATCCCCAGCATGCCGTGCCGCAGTTCGGGGTCTGAGGGCCGTGCGTCCGGTGGCATCAGCGGGTACAGATTCCCGCGGCGCAGGCTGGACAGGTCACGGGAGGGGAGGCTCGGGTGTTGTGCCAGCGCGGCGATACCGTTGAGGAAACCGTTGGCCATCGTGGGCTTCTCGGCCTCCAACAGGTCCAGAGTGAGCCCGGGGTCGGTGGCGTTGGAGCACAGCAGCGTCGCCCCGGCGATCATGGTTGCCAGCAGCGCGAACGCGAACCCGCCGATCCAGAAGAACGGTGAGTTGCAGAACAGGGTGTCCTCGGCGGTCAGGCGCCGGATCGCATTGAGGTCGCGTTGATGGCCGATCAGACCGGCGTGCGTGTGCACCGCGCCCTTGGGCGCGCCGGTCGAACCGGAGGTGTAGACGATCGCCAGTGAGTCAGCGCCGGCAACAGTGTCCTCCAGGGCTCGCAGGGACGTCGCGGCGTCCCGGTCGCCGGTAGCGCTGGAGTGCTCGGCGTCGAAGAGCACATGACGCAGCTGCGGCACATTGCTGCTCAGCAGTGCAGCGCCGCCGTCGAGATCCACGTCGGCGAGGATCTCGGTCAGCTGCGCCCGGTAGTCGTGCGACCGGTAGGAGGGCGCGGCCAGCAGGATGCTGACGTCGCTGTGCACCAACTGCACCCGCAGTTCCGCTGTCGCCGCCAGGGTGGCGAACGGGACCACCACGGCGCCGATCCGGCCCGCGGCGAGCATCCCGATGACGAATGCCGTGCCGTTCGGGTACAACAGCCCGATGTGGCTGCCCGGGCCGGCGCCCAGCGCCAGGAGCCGACGGGCCAGCGCGGCCGAGCGTTGTTCGGCGTCGGCGTAGCTGATCCGGTCGTCGTCGCAGATCAGCAGGGGGCGGGCGCCGCGTGCGCGGGCCTGAGCGCGCAGCAGCGCCGGCAGGGTTTCAGCGAGCATGTTCGCTCCGCATCGTGATCAGTTCTCGCACGGCACCCAGATCGGCCTTGCCCGACGGCGTACGCGGAAGGGCATCGACGATCGCGATCTCGGTGGGAATCTCATAGCGGGCCAACCGCTCGCGCAAAAACGCCGTCAGGGTCTCGGGGTCGGTGTGGGCTCCCCCGCGCAGTTCGACAGCGGCCACCGGCGTCTGGCCGAGCCGTGCGTCGGCCCGGGCCACCACAGCGGCACTGTGGACGGCCGGGTGGGCCTCCAGGGCCACCCGCACGTCGTCGGGCAGCACTTTGAACCCGCCCCGGATGATGGCCTGATCCGCCCGGCCCAGAATCCACAGGAAACCGTCGGCGTCGATGCGCGCCAAGTCGGTGGTGCGGATCCAGTCCGCGCCGGGGCCCAGTTGTCCCGGTTTGGCCTCCAGCAGGCCCGGCTGGTCGGCCCCGAGCGGGGTGCCGTCCTGGTCGACGACGCGCAGCTGTGCCCCGAGGCTCGCGCGCCCGACACTGCCGCGTTTGCGCTGCCAGAACCGCCGGTGGTCCTCCAGCGTCCAGCCGGCCACCCCGCCGCCGAATTCGGTTGCCGCGTAGGACGTCAGAACGGGTATCCCGAACTTGGCGGTGAAGGCATCGGCGTCATCGGCGGACAGCGGGGCGGTACCCGAGGTGACGGCCCGGATGCTCTCCAGATCCTCGCGGCCCAGGTCGGAGTGCAGGACCGTGCGCAGGGCGGCCGGTACCAGCGACACGGCTCGCGGCCGGCACTGACGTACCGCTTGGGCCCAGCGTCGCAGCTCGAATCGCTCGAGCAGTACAAAGGGCCGCGCTTCGGCGATGCACTGCAGCACCCGGTACACGCCTCCGATGTGCACCAACGGCGCGTTGACGATCGCGATACCGCGGCGCAGCCGCTCCGGAGCCGGGGCGAGCGCATAGTCGGGCCCGATGACGCTGTGCGCCAGCATGTCGTAGCGCAGGTCGACGCGTTTGGGCGGTCCGGTAGTTCCGCTGGTCAGCATCGACACCGCCACCCCGGGCCGTCCGGGACCGAGGTGGGCTTCGCCGGCAACGATCGAGGGATCGGCGGCCAGATCGGAGATCACCACCCTGGTGGTGCGCGACGTCGCGGGGACCAGCGCCGCGAGGTCGTCTGGGGCGCCGATGATCACGGGCAGGTCCAGAGCGGCTATCTCGGCGCGGGTCCGGTCATCGCCGCGCGCGGGATTGATCACCACCACGCAACCCCCGGCCAGCAGCACTCCGAGCAGCGCGCCCACCTGCGGGGGACGATTACGCAGCAGGATTCCGACCCGGGTGCCGGGCCCAACCGCGCCGGCGATGCGCCATGCCTGGGTCGCCAGTGCGGACCAGGAGTACCAATCGTCTTCGTACTGCAGCGCCGGCGCATCGGGGTCCAGCTCGAGCACGTCGGCGATGCGCCGGCTCAGCGGATGGGTCATCACCGCAACCGCGGCGGTGTGGCGGGGCGGGGCGGTTGCGCCTCGAGTTCGGCCTTCGCCAGCGGGTTGCCCAACCGGGTGTAGATCAGGCCCTGATCCAGGGCGGCCCGGTACGGCTTGTCCAGCGACTCCCAGATGGCCTTCACCGTGCCCTGGGTGGCCGACGGCGGCTTGGCCGCGATCGTCGCGGCGATCTCATGCGCGCGGCTCCAGAGCTGGTCGCGGGCCGCTATCTCCGAGACCAGCCCCAGGCGTAGCGCAGTCTCGGCGCTGACCCGTTCGTCGTTGCCCATCAGGGCGATCCGCAGCGCCTCGCCCAATCCGATCCTGCGCATCAGACCGATGGGTTCCAGTGCGCAGACCAGCCCGGCCGAGACGTGGGAGTCGAAGAAGGTGGCCTCCTCCGAGCAGATGACCACGTCGGCCTCGTTGATGAAGTAGAACGCGCCCGCGGTGCACATGCCCTGCACGGCGCAGATGACGGGTTTGAACATCTTCTGCCATTTGGGACTGAGTGCTTCGCCGGGATCCTCGTGATTCCAGACATTTTCGGGCTGGCCGTAGGACTCTTTGATGTCCAGACCGGCGCTGAACGCCCGGTCGCCGGCGGCTCGCAGCACGACGGCGTTGACTTCGGTGTCGAGTTTGACGATGCGCCACGCGGCGCTCATCTCCTCGCACATGGTCCGGTCGAACGCGTTGAGTCGCTCCGGCCGGTTGAGCGTGATGGTGGCGACGCGGTCGCTGCGGTCGAAATCGAGCAGGATCGTGGTGAACTCGGCGCTCATCGACACTGCCATTCCGGCGCCCGCTTCTCGACGAAGGCGCGCGGCCCCTCCAGCGAATCCTCGGTACGCAGATTGCGTTCTCGGAACGACTCAGCGAGCATCTCCGCCTCATGCAGCGGCAGATCAAGCCCCTTGAGGATTGCCAGGCGGGTGCCGCGCACCGCCAGCGGCGCATTGGAGTTCAGCGTATCGGCGATTTCGTGGGCGCGTGTCAGCAATTGGTCATGGGCGACCACCTCGCTGATCATCCCGAGGTCGTAGGCACGATGGGCATCCAGGCGTTCGTGCTTTCCCATCAGGGCCATCCGCAGTGCGACGGAGCGGGGGAGGACCCGAGCCAGGCGCACCACCTCGCGTCCGGCCACCAAGCCGATCGAGACGTGGGGATCGAAGAACGTCGCGCGATCGGAGGCGATCACGATGTCGCAGGTGGTCACCCAGTCCAGCCCGGCGCCGCAACAGATCCCGTTGATCGCCGCCAGCACTGGCTTGGCCATCGTGCGGAAGGGTGGGGTGCCCTCCTGGGGCGCCTCCCACTGTTCGTAGGTGGACAGATAGGGGCGCTCGTTGATCACTTTTCCGTCGCCGGGAATCTCCTTGACGTCGGCGCCGGTGCAGAAGGCGCGGCCGTTTCCGGTGACGATGACCACCCACACCGCGTCGTCGCCCTCGGCCTCGGCGTAAGCGGTTCGCAGTTCGGTGATCATGTGTGGGCTCAGCGCGTTGAGCGCCTCCGGCCGGTTGAGGGTGATCGTGGCGGTATGCCCCCGCACGGTGTAGTCGATGGTGTCGAACGTCGGCATGGCCGGGCCCCTTCCTTGTCAGCGGCCAGTGAAGTCCGGCGATCGGCGTTGCGCGAACGCGGCCAGTCCCTCTTTGAAATCACTGGTGCGGCAGCTGAGTTCGAGATTGAACAACTCCTGGGTCATAGCCTGCGGCAGCGTCGTGTGCAGCCCGTGATGCAGCGCCTGCTTGGTCAGGCCGATCGCCACCGTGGGCCCGTGCGTCAAGGTGTCCAAAAGCGCCTCGGCCGCGGAGTCGACGTCCGCGGGCGGCACCGCGTCGTGAATCAGTCCCCAATCCGCGGCGGACTCGCCGGTGACCTGCTCGCCCAGCAACAGCATTCGTCTGGCCCGCGCCAGGCCGACCAGCCGGGGCAGCAGCCAGGAAGCTCCCGAATCAGGGCTGAAGCCGCGCGCCAGGAACGGCTCCCAGAACACGGCGTCGGTCGCGGCCACGGTGAAATCGGCGGCCAATGCCAGATTGCAGCCCAGACCGACGGCCCAGCCGCGCACGCTGCACACCACCGGCAGCTGAATGGTCTGCACCAGTTCGATCACCCGGTGGCCGGCGTGGGGGACCCGACGGACCAGGTCGCCGGTGCGAGGCCGGCGGTCGCCGGAGTTGGTGGTGACCCAGTCTGCGCCCGCGCAGAAGTCGTCACCGGATCCACTGATGTGCACGGCGCGCAGCGTGTCGTCGCTCGCGGCTTTGGTGAGGACGTCGACCAGCGCGTCGGTCATCGACCAGCTCAGGGAATTGCGGCGGTCCGGCCGCTCCAGGGTCAGCCGCAGCAGTGCACCGTCACGAAGCACAGTCAGTGCGCCGTCGGGGGCGGAGCCGGACCTGGAATCGCCGGAGTCGGCCACGGTGGTGTTCACCTTTCAACGCTATATCGTGATATCTACAGTAGGCTATACGATTAACGCGGTTCGGCGGAGAAGAGGCTATGGCTCAGGGTCCGGGTAAATCGGTGGTCTCAGCCGTCGACGCCGCCCGGTTCGGCGAATCGCCGCTGGCTCAGACCGTCGCTGCGGCCGGTGCTCTACGGCGCCTGACCGGGCTGCTGCTCGCGCTGGAGCACCCCCACCCGGCGGTGGACGAGATGCTCACGCAGTTCGCCGAATGGGAACGTCGACTGTCCCCGATCGCCCCGACTGCGGCGACGCCCCGCCTGGAGTCGGCCGACGATCACGCGGGCCGGGTCTATCTGGGGCACGCGTTCGACGTCGGGGAGTTCAACCCCTGTTTTCCCGAATATCGCTTCGACCATCTCGACGCCGAGACGGCCTCGGGCACAGTCACTTTCCCGCTGCCCTACGAGGGTCCCCCAGGTCTGGTGCACGGGGGTTTTCTCGGCGTGTTCTTCGACTGCGTGACGCAGCATCAGAGCTGCGCGGTGGGCTCGGCTGGGCGTACCCGCTCCCTGCTGGTCACCTACCGCCGCCCCACGCCGATTCTCACCGAGTTGGACTTCGACATCGTTCGAACCGAGGGCGAGCGCGGCATCACCGCCACGGCGCGTCTTCTCTGCGGGGGCGAGCTGCTGTGTACCGGCGAGGTGACCACGGCGGCGGCACCGCCGGACAAATTGAGTGTCATCCGATTCGGCCGCCGACGGCCCAGTGAGGAGCCCCACCGATGAGCGCTGCCGAAACCACCGACGAACGGGTGCTCTTCGATGTCGACCCGGATGGGCGAATCGCCACTATCACGCTGAACAACCCAGGCCGACGCAATTCCTACGACGCCGCGATGCGCGACGCGGTGGACCGCTGCCTGGACCGGGTCGCCGCCGACGACGACCTGGTGGTGGTGCTGCTCCGTGGCGCGGACGGGGTGTTCAGCGCCGGGGCCGACATGAACAACGCCTACGGCTGGTACGGCGAGGGGGGGTCGCCGTCGGCCGCGGCGGCCAAGGGCAGGCCGAGTCAGCGCCGTCGGCTTGCCGTGGACCGCAAGTCGTTTGGGTTCTACCACAATCTGATGGGCTTTCCGAAGGTCACGGTGGGCGAGATCAGCGGGTATGCCCTCGGCGGCGGTTTCGAGATGGCCCTGATGACCGACATCTCGGTGATCGCACGCGATACCAAGATCGGCATGCCCGCGACGCGCTTTCTGGGCCCGGCCCTGGGCAGCCTGCACATGTTCTTTCACCGCCTCGGCCCGGTGCTGGCCCGGCGGCTGCTGCTGACCGGGGACATCATCGATGCCGCCGCGGTCGAACACCTGGGCGTCTTCACCGAGACCTGTGCGCCCGAGGCCGTGACCGCCCGGGCCCGGTACTGGGCGTGCAAGGTGGCCAAGATGCCGGCCGACGGGATCGTCATCGCCAAAGAGGCGTTTCGCCTCGTCGAACAGAGTCAGGCCTATCAGGGCGAAGAAGTGGCGAGCTACCTGTTTCACGCCTACGGAACCAATTTGCAGTTCGCGCCGGGCGAGTTCAATTTCGTCAAAACCCGGGCGCAGTACGGCACCAAAGAGGCATTCCGGTTGCGTGATGAGCACTTTCACGTCCCCGAGCCCTGACGCCGGTTCCCCGGCGCCAGTCGTTTGCTTTACAAAAATGACCAATAATGTAAGGTTGGAAAAATGCCTACACCTGTCATCGTCGGCGCCGTTCGCACGGCCATCGGACGTTCGTTCAAGGGAACACTGGTCAACACGCCCCCGGAGACGCTGATCACCACTGTGCTGCCCGAGGTGGTGCGCCGGGCCGGCATCGAGCCGACTGCGATCGACGACATCATCTTTGCCGAATCCCACTACGGCGGCGGTGATCTCGCCCGCTACGCGGCAGCCGCGTGCGGCATGGAGTCGGTGCCGGGCCAGTCGGTCAACCGGCACTGCGCCGGCAGCCTGACCGCGATCGGCAACGCTTCTGCGCAGATCGGCTCCGGTATGGAGCGGGTGTTGATCGCCGGCGGCGTGCAGTCGCTGTCGATGACGCCGCTGACCAAGTGGCGGGTGCCCGGCCCTGAGGTGACGTTCGTGGAGCCCTGGATGCCGCCGACGCACCCGGAGACCCCCGACGCTCCCACCCGGGACATGTCGATCACCGTCGGATGGAACACCGCGCAGGCGGCGGGGATCACCCGCGAGGAGATGGACGCGTGGGCCGCGCGCTCACACCAGCGGGCGATCGCCGCGATCGACGCGGGCAAGTTCGTCGACGAGATCATCCCGCTGAAGGTCGAGTTGCCCGACGGGTCGGTGACCGAATTCAAGGTCGACGAGTTCCCGCGCCGTGACACCACCGCGGAGAAGCTGGCGGCCCTGAAGGTGCTGCACCCCGAGATCGAGGGGTTCTCGATCACCGCAGGCAACAGCAGCGGCACCAACGACGCAGCGGCCGCAGTCGCGCTCGTCGACGCCGATTACGCCCGTGATGAGAACCTGACCGTGCTGGGAACCGTCAAAGCCTGGGGCTCAGTCGGTGTGGCGCCGCGCGACACCGGGCTCGGCGGCGTGAAGGTGATCGGCAAGGTGCTGCAGCGGGCTGGGCTGTCCGTCGGCGATGTCGCGCTGTGGGAGATCAACGAGGCCTTCGCCTCGGTGCCGATCGCGGCGTGCAGGGAATACGGCATCGACGAAGAGCTGGTGAACTTCTCCGGCAGCGGCTGCAGCCTTGGACACCCCATCGCCGCGTCCGGTGCCCGCATGGTGACCACGCTGCTCTACGAGCTGCGTCGTCGTGGCGGCGGTATCGGTGTGGCCGCGATGTGCGCCGGGGGCGGGCAGGGCGGCGCGGTGGTGGTCGAGGTCTAGCGGCGCTTGGACGACGCAGCCGGTGCGGCCCGCCGGCGCGCCGGCTTGTCGTTCTCCTCGATCAGCCGCTCGGCGTGATCGAGGATGCAGTTGAGGCCGTACTCGAAGTTGGCGTCATCGGCCGCGCCCACCCGGTGGCCCTGCCTGGTGGCCTCTGCCAGCAGCGGGGTCACGGCCGGGTCGATCACGAGCGCCTCCTCGAAATCGGAGGGCCCCTCGGCATCTGATGCCCGGTTCTTTTCGTAGAGGCGCCGCAGCACCACCGACCCGCGAATGTGCACCGAGATCGTCGAATAGGTGTCGAAGGCGTCCTGCGGCGACAGGCCGGCCTCCACCAGGCTGGCGATCGCGCGTTCCACTTCCTGGACGCCGATCTGGGCGGCGCGGGGGCTCAACGCCGCCCGGATCAAGATGAGGTCGCACAGGATCGGGTTGCCCAGAAAAGTCGACCGCATGCTGTGCGCGTGGTCGTGCAACGTCTGGCGCCAGTCCTTGGCCTCCACGTACGGGGTGGCGAACACGTACTGGCGCAGGGCTCGGCTGGTCATCGCGTTGAGGAGGTCGTCCTTTTTGCGGAAGTACCAGTAGATGCTCGTCACGCCGACGCCCAGATGCTTACCGAGCAACGGCATGCTCAGGTTGTCGACACCGATCTGTTCGGCGAGTTCGAAGGCGCCGTCGATGATGTCATCGGGATTGATCGAGCCGCGTTCGCGCCGTTGCCGCTTCTCAGTCACTGGCTGCTTTGCCACTGCGGGTACCTCCAGTTCTGGTCGACACGGCCGGATTCTTCGCCCTTAAACCTAGCCGTCAAACCTACCTGTACCCGGCGCTGGCACCGGTCATTGAGCTTCTCTTACCGTAAACCATATGGTAAGCATTTTGATAAATCGTGCCCCAACGTCTGAAGGGTGAGCCGTGTCCGAAGTGGTACTGCGTGAGCGTCGTGGGCGGATTCTCGTCATCACGATCAATCGGCCGGAGGCGCGCAACGCGGCCAACAAGGCCGTCGCGGAAGGCTTGGCGGCGGCCTGCGACGAGCTCGACGACACTCCGGAGCTGTCCGTCGGGGTGCTCACCGGAGCCGGCGGCAACTTCTGCGCGGGGATGGACCTCAAGGCGTTCGCAACAGGGGAATTGGCCTACGTCCCCGGGCGCGGGCTCGGCTTCACCGAGCGCCCGCCGCGCAAACCGCTGATCTCCGCCGTCGAGGGCCACGCCGTGGCCGGCGGCACCGAACTGGTGCTGGCCACCGATCTGGTGGTCGCCGCCAAGGGTGCCAAATTCGGCATCCCGGAGGTCAAGCGGGGCTTGGTGGCCGCCGGCGGCGGACTGCTGCGTCTGCCGCACCGGATCCCGTACCAGAAGGCCCTCGAACTGGCTTTGACCGGTGAGACCTTCACCGCTGAACAGGGTGTCGAGTGGGGATTCGTCAACGTGCTCACCGAACCCGGCGAAGCGCTGGAGGGGGCCATCGCGCTGGCCGAGCGGATCACCGCGAATGGCCCACTGGCCGTTGCGGTGACCAAGGAGATCATGGTGAAGTCCGCCGGCTGGAGTCAGGATGAGATCTGGCAGAAGCAGGGCGAATTGATCGCGCCGGTGTTCACCTCGCACGACGCCAGGGAAGGCGCCATCGCGTTCGCCGAGAAGCGCGCCCCGAACTGGACCGGCGCCTGACCCTGGCGCTGGCGCATGGACCTGGGTTTGCGCGACGCACGCGCCGTCGTCGTCGGCGGGGGCCGGGGGATGGGCCTGGCCACCGCCCGGTGTCTGGCCGACGACGGGGCCCGGGTCGCGGTGATGGCCCGCTGTGCCGACGATCTGGACCGTGCCTGCGCGGACCTGCGCGAGCGGGGCAGTCCGGAGGCGATCGCACTGGTCGCCGACGCCGGTGACGAGCAACGGGTGCAGCAGGTCTTCGCCGAACTCGGGAGCCGCTGGGGCGGCCAACTCAACATCTTGGTCAACGCGGCCGGACCCGACGTGCAGGGCACGTTCGACGAGCTCGACGATGACCAGTGGCACCGGGCGATCGACCAGGGTGCGATGGGGATGGTGCATACCGTCCGTGCCGCGTTGCCCTTGTTGCGCAATGCCGAATGGGCCCGGATCGTCAACTTCTCGGCGCAGTCGACGCAGCGCCAGAGCGCGATCCTGGTCGCCTACACGGCGGCCAAGGCGATGGTGAACAGCATCTCAAAGAACCTGGCGCTGCTGCTGGCTCCCGACGAGATTCTGGTGAACGTGGTCTCGCCCGGCAGCGTTGCCTCCGAGGCGCTGGTGGGCTGGGCCCGCTCCAAGGGAGTCGACGGCGACGACCCCTACCGTCTGATGGAGCTCGTCGCCGAGCATTTCGGCCACCCGGCGCAGATGCCGCGGGCCGGTCTGCCCGACGAAGTCGGCGCGGTCGCGGCCTTTTTGGCCTCGCGCCGCAACTCCTACATGACCGGTGCCAACGTCAACGTCGACGGCGGCTCGGATTTTACCTGACCCTCAGCGCAAAAAACGCTCTGACCTGGTGACATGGCCGTTTTAGGCGCGCGGGAACCGGTTGCGGAATGCGCTACCGAAAGGTATACAGTAAGAACTGTTCCAGTCGGACTCCCGACGGCGGCGAAGGTATCCGGGGCGAGGAGGTGCGGCACCGATGACTCCTGCCGACGATGACACGCTCGTTGACGCCGGTGCCTCCGTGCTCTACGACGTTCGCGACGGCGTCGCGCTGATCACCTTCAACCGCCCGCAGCGTCTCAACGCCTGGGGGCCGGACATCGCGGCGGGCTTCTACGCCGCGATCGACCACGCCGAGGCGGACCCCGCAGTGCGGGCGATCGTGGTGACCGGCAGCGGCCGGGGCTTTTGCGCCGGGGCCGACCTGGGGCCCGCCGCCAGCCTCGAAGATCCCGATGCCGACACGTCTGACACCGATGTGGCCCAGCTGGTGGGGGATCGGCCCGCGCACTTCCTGACCGAACTGCGCAAACCCGTGATCGCGGCGATCAACGGCTACTGCGTCGGGATCGGACTCACCCACGCTCTGATGTGCGACATCCGATTCGCCTCCGCCGGAGCCAAATTCGCCACCGCGTTTTCCCGGCGCGGACTTATTGCCGAACACGGGATCACCTGGATTCTCCCGCGCCTGACCGGCTGGGGCGCGGCTATGGACCTGCTGCTGTCCGGGCGCACGTTCCTCGCCGAGGAAGCCCGCGAGCTCGGTCTGGTCAACGACGTCGTTGCGCCCGAACTGTTGCTGACGCGCGCCCTGGACTACGCGCGAGACCTCGCCGCACACTGCTCACCGGCGTCGTTGGCGGTGATCAAAGCCCAGGTCTACGGCGACGCGCTCGAGGACGTCGCCATGGTGACCGCGCGCGCCGAAGCCCTGATGTACGAGTCGCTGGCGCGTCCCGACGTCATCGAGGGAGTCACCAGCTTCCTTGCGAAACGACCGCCCAACTTCCCGCCCCTGGAGAAAGGTTGAGCACATGACTGCCGCACGTGAACGACTCCCGTACCTGGCCGTCGATGTCGACAACCACTACTACGAGCCGCTGGACGCCTTCACTCGGCACCTGCCCAAAGAATTCCGCAGCCGCGGTGTCCAGATGGTGCAGGACGGCAAGCGGACCCTGGCGGTGTTCGGCGGGGTCGTCAATCACTTCATCCCGAACCCGAGCTTCGACCCGATCATCGAACCCGGCTGCCTGGATCTGCTGTTCCGCGGCGAGATCCCCGAAGGTGTGGATCCGGCGTCGTTGATGAGGGTCGACCGGCTCTCCGAGCATCCCGAATACCAGAACCGCGATGCCCGCGTGCAGGTGCTCGACCGGCAGCGACTGGAGACGGTGTTCATGCTGCCGACATTCGCCTGTGGCGTGGAGGAGGGACTCAAGCACGACATCCCCGCCACCATGGCTTCGGTGCACGCGTTCAACCTTTGGCTCGACGAGGACTGGGGCTTCGACCGTCCCGACGGCCGCGTGATCTCCGCACCGATCATCTCTCTGGCCGACCCCGAGAAGGCTGTCGAGGAAGTCGAATTCGTGATCAGCCGCGGCGCCAAGCTGGTGTGTGTGCGCCCAGCGCCGGTGCCCGGCGAGGTTCGGCCCCGGTCCCTCGGTGACCCGGTGCACGACCCGGTGTGGGCGCGTCTTGCCGAGGCGGGCGTCGCAGTCGTCTTCCACTTGTCCGACTCCGGTTACATGGCGATCCCGGCGTTGTGGGGCGGCAGCGGTGTGTTCAAGGGATTCGGCAAGCGCGACCCGCTGGACATGGTGATCATGGATGATCGCGCGATCCACGACACCATCGCCTCGATGGTCGTGCACCAGGTGTTCACCCGTCACCCCAAGCTCAAGGTGGCCAGCATCGAGAACGGCTCGTACTTCGTCTATCGGCTGATCAAGCGGTTGAAGAAGTCGGCCAACAATGCGCCCTACCACTACAAGGAAGATCCGATCGAGCAGCTGCGCAACAACGTCTGGATTGCCCCCTACTACGAGGACGACGTGAAGCTGCTGGCCGACACCATTGGCGTTGACAAGATCCTGTTCGGCTCGGACTGGCCGCACGGTGAGGGCCTGGCCGACCCGACGACCTTCACCGCAGACATACCGCAGTTTCCTGAGTTCAGCGCAGAAGATACCCGAATGGTGATGCGAGACAACGCACTAACCCTGCTAGGTAATCCGAACCGTTCCGCACCGGGCGCCGCCCACCTGGCAGCTTCGGTCTGACGGTGCGCGAATGGACACTCGGCGCCGTCCTCGACGCGATCGCCGAAGTCGTGCCCGACCGGACCATGACGGTCTGCGGGGACCGGCGCACCTCCTTCGCCGAATCCGCCGAGCGCACCCGCCGCCTGGCCAATTACCTGGCCGGCCGCGGTCTCGGCGCCTGGCGCGAGCGCGCGCAGTTGCAGGACTGGGAGTGCGGACAAGACCGGGTCGCGCTGCTCATGCACAACGACACCTACCCCGACATGGTGATCGGCTGTCTCAAGGCGCGCACCGTCCCGGTCAACGTCAACCACCACTACACGGCGGGCGAGGCCGGCGACCTCTTCGCCTATCTGCGACCGCGGGCGGTCATCTACCACGCCTGTCTGGAGGCGAAGTTCGCTGCCGCGCTGCGCGAATCCGGCGCCGAACTGCTGATCCGGATCGACGACGGCACCCCCGGGGGCCCGGACCTGCCCGCGATATCGCTGGATGAGGCCCTGGCGCTGGGTGACACCGACCAGGAGTTGGCGCCGTCGCCAGACGATCTGCTGATGATCTGCACCGGTGGCACGACCGGGCGCCCCAAGGGGGTGTTGTGGCGGCAAAGCGACGTCTACGTCTCGTCGATGACCGGCGACGACCACCGCTGCGCGGCAGAGATCCACCAGAAGGTGCAGCACGCCGGTCCGCCCTGGTTCGCGCTGTCGCCGCTGATGCACGCCGCCGGGATGTGGACTGCGTTCTCGGCGATTCTGAGCGGGCAGACGGTGATCCTCAACGACACTCGCACCGGGTTAGACCCCCGCACCGTGCTGGAGATCGCCGCACGCGAGAAGGTCGGTCTGATGACCATGGTGGGCGACGCCTACGCCGCACCCCTGGTCGCCGAGCTGCGCCGGGGGACCTACGACCTGTCGTGTCTGCACTCGATCGCAACGGGCGGCGCCGCAACGAATCCGGTATATCAGGCCGAGCTGCTGCGGCTGCTTCCCCAGATCACCCTGATAAACGGCTACGGCTCCTCGGAGACCGGGAATCTGGGCTTCGGCCGCAGCCAACGAGACCAGCGCCGCGAGACCTTCGAGCTGCGGGAGGGGGGATCGGTGGTGTCGGAGGACCGGACCCGGTTCCTGCGGCCGGGTGACCCCGAGGTCGGCTGGGCGGTACGGACCGGGCGGATCCCGCTCGGCTATTTCGACGACGCCGAGGCGACACGGCGCACCTTCGGGCAGATCGACGGGCAGCGGGTGGTGATCTCCGGTGACCGCGCCGGCATCGAGAAAGACGGCACGCTGCGGCTGTACGGCCGGG
Organism: Mycobacterium sp. UM_Kg1; assembly: GCF_000972925.1. Lineage (NCBI taxonomy): Bacteria > Bacillati > Actinomycetota > Actinomycetes > Mycobacteriales > Mycobacteriaceae > Mycobacterium > Mycobacterium sp. UM_Kg1. The sequence goes on from NZ_JRMK01000089.1 coordinate 15,568, forward strand.
ACGCGCTGGTGGTCAACACCGGTGGGGAGAAGGTGTTCGTCGAGGAGGTCGAGGATGTGCTGCGCGCGCATCCGGCGGTGGCCGATGCGCTGGTGGTCGGGCGGCCCAGTGCGCGGTGGGGCGAAGAACTGGTCGCACTGGTTGCCGTGCAACCCGATTCGGCGGTCGTCGGCGAACAGTTGGATGCCCACTGCCGAGCTGCGCTGGCCGGATTCAAGGTTCCCAAGGCGTTCCTCATGGTGCCGCAGGTGCGCCGTCTGGGCAACGGGAAGGCCGACTACCGCTGGGCCAAACGACAGGCGAATGAAGGGGTTGTCATTCCCGTGAGCGAGCGATCATGAAAGCCATCGACTGCCTGGTCAATGTGCACTTCGGTGAGAGTGAACAGCCCGGATGGATGGTCCGGACCCGTGACGACTACTTCAAGGGACCGGCGTCGATGTTCGCGCCCGTTGACATGTCGGCGCTGCTCGACGAGATGGACGCCAACGGCGTGACCCGGGCGGTCCTGATGGACAACCTGGTCAGACCGTCGGTGACCGCGCGAAAGTTCGTGGCCGCCCGGCCAGATCGCTTCGCGCTGGCGATGGGCGGCGTGAACCTGCTGCGGCCGGTGCCCGCGCTGCGGGAACTGAGCGCCGTCGTCGACGACCTCCCGGTGGTCTACGCCGTGGTGGGCCCTAGCTTCTGGGGCGACGGCCAGTACCCGCCGAGCGACGCGGTCTACTACCCGCTCTACGCCAAGTGCGCGGAACTGGATCTGCCGCTGTGCGTCAACACCGGTATCCCGGGCCCGCCGATCCCCGGCGAAGTCCAGCATCCGATCCACCTGGACCGGGTCTGCGTGCGGTTCCCCGAACTGCGGCTGTGCATGATCCACGGCGCCGACCCCTGGTGGGACGTCGCCATCCGCATGCTCCTCAAATACCGCAACCTGCGATTGATGACGTCGGCCTGGTCGCCCAAGCGGCTGCCGGAGGCCCTGTTGCACTTCCTGCGTACCCGGGGCGCCGACAAGATCATCTTCGCCTCCGACTGGCCGGTGCTGCGCATGGACCGGGTGGTGCCCGAGGCCCGCGCTCTGGACCTGCCCCCCGAGGTTCTCGACCGATACCTCTACCGCAATGCCGCCGATTTCTTCTTCGCCGAACGCGGCGCCGTACCCGAACAGGAGAGCTGAGATGGATCGCTTCGAACTGCGCAGGCTCGATTACAGCCTGACCGAGGACCACGTTGCCCTGCAGGCCGCCTACCGGCAGTTCTTCGCCACCCACTGTGGAATCGAAACGGTGCGTGCCGCAGAAGAATCCGGCTTCGACAAGAACCTGTGGGAGCGGCTGTGCGCGATGGGTGCCACCACCATGGCGTTGCCGGAGGCCGCCGGCGGTGACGGTGCCACCCTGGTCGACCTGGTGCTGGTGGCCGAGGAGATCGGTCGATCGCTCGCGCCGGTGCCCTGGATCGACCAGGTATGCGCCGCCCGCCTTCTGGGCCGCCTCGGTGGGCTGTCGCCGGAAACAGACGACACCAGTGACATCGTGAGCGGGAATCGACTGATTGCGTTCGACCCTCATCAGGAGGCTACGGCTGGACCCCGGCTGCTGCCGACCGGTTCGATCGCCGACACCATCATCGTGCGCGACGGCGATGCAGTGGTGCGACTCGCGTTCGGTACCCGACCGGTTCGGGTGGCCAACATCGGCCGGTTGCCGATGGCCTGGGTCGACCCGGCCGACGCTGACGCGGCCACCGTGCTGGCCAGCGGACCCGAGGCGCTGGCGGAATATCAGCGGGCACTGGACGAATGGCGTCTGCTGACCGCCTCGGCGCTCGTCGGGATGGTGGAACAGACCATGACAATCGCCGCGGAGTTCGCCAAGACCCGCTACACCCTCGGGGTGCCGATCGGCACCCTGCAGGCCATCTCACATCCCTTGGCGAACATGGCGATCACCGTCGCCGCCGGACGCAACCTGGCCTACCGGGCCGGGTGGTTCATGGACAACGAGCCCGACGAGCGCCCGGAACTGGCCGCCTCGGCGTTCGTCTTCATGGCCGAGGAGGCCGCCAAGGCCGCCACCATGGCGGTGCACATCCAGGGTGGTCTGGGGGTGTCGGCAGAAGCCGCGGCCACCGCCTATCTGGTGCGGGCCCGTGGCTGGCCGCTGGCCGGCGGCGACCCCGGCGCCAGCGCCTGCCACATCGCCGACATCATCGCCGCCCGCGAAACCGCCTAGCGCGCAACCCAGGAGAACGGGAGCATCATGGACTTCTCACGACCGCAGCTGACCGACGACGACCTGGCCTTCCGCGACGAAGTGCGCGCATTCCTGGCCGAGCAGGTGACCGAGGAGGTCAAGCGCCGGGACCGCGAGACCGGCGACAACTTCGACGAGGGGGTGCACCTGGCACTGGGCGCCGCGGGCTACCTCGAGGCGGAGTGGAAAACCGAGGCCGACGGCGGCTTCACCCGGGTGCGCCGCCGCATCTGGGAGCTGGAGAAACGTCGCGCTCATGTCCCCTGGGTCACCTGGGGAACCACGTCGATGGTGGCCCGATCGGTGGCGTCCTTCGGCTCGCCGGAACTGTGTGAGGAGATTCTGCCCGGGGTCTTCAGCGGCCACATCAGGTTGTGCCTGGGCTATACCGAACCCGAAGGCGGTTCCGATGTCGCGACCTGCAAGACCCGCGCGGTGCGCGACGGGGACAACTGGATCATTAACGGCTCCAAGATGTTCACCACCGGCGCCCACAACTGCCAGTACGTCTTCCTGATCACCAACACCGATCCGGAGGCGCGGAAACACAAGAGCCTCACCATGTTCCTGGTGCCGTTGAACTCGCCGGGCATCGAAATCCAGGGCCTGCGCACCGTCGACGGCGACCGCACCAACATCGTCTACTACAGCGACGTGCGCGTCGACGACAGATATCGGCTCGGGGAGGTCAACGGAGGCTGGACGGTGCTGCGCGAACCGCTCAACGTCGAGCACGGTGCGGTCGAAGCGGCCGCCGACGGCCTGGCCGACGTGTCGATCATGATGCACCAGGCCAACTTCATGGCCGTGGCAGTCGACAAGGCCGGCGAGGTCGCCGGGCGATCGGGCAGCATCGCCGACCGCTCGGTGGCCTACCGGCTGGGGCGGGCTGCCGCCCGGGTGGAGGCATCCCTGTCGGCGCCCTCGATATTCGGGCGGGTGGCGCTGGCGCAGGCCATGCGCGATGTGTCGCCGGAGCTGATGGACCTGC
>NZ_JRMK01000090.1:0-18364 GCF_000972925.1 Mycobacterium sp. UM_Kg1
CCGGCTGGTCGTCACCAGCCGCTCCATCGTCGAAGTCGACCCACCGGCTCCGGACCTTTACCAGGGACCGTCCGCGCGAGCGCCGTGGGAGAACGCGCGTCCCGTCGGCGCCGACGGCGCGCTGGCCACCGAGTTCACCCTCGACCTTCAGCCGCCCGAGATCACCGACGAGGTACGTGCTTACGCCGCGCCGAGTTTCGTCGCCGGAAGGCCGCTGATCGAGGTGCTGCGCGACCTGACGTCTCGGATCTTCACCGACTTCACCTACCGGTCCGGGTCGACGACGGTATCCACCCAGGTCAATGAGGTTTTGGCGGTGCGGGAGGGGGTATGTCAAGACTTCGCGCGGCTGGCGATCGCCTGCCTGCGCGCCAACGGTCTGGCCGCCAGCTACGTCTCCGGGTACTTGGCGACCGACCCGCCTCCGGGAAAGGAACGAATGGTGGGAGTGGACGCGACGCACGCCTGGGCGTCGGTGTGGACACCGCAGAACGTGTGGTTGGGCCTGGACCCGACCAACAATCAGATGGTCGACGAACGTTACGTGACGGTCGGATTCGGTCGCGACTACGCCGATGTGCCGCCGCTGCGCGGCATCATCTACACGGACTCCGAGAGCAGCGTGATCGACGTGTCGGTCGACGTCGCCCCGTATACCGGGGGAATCCTCCGTGCGTGACTTCATCTGCCCCAATTGCGGGCAACGGCTGTCGTTCGAGAACTCGTTGTGTCTGAACTGCAAGAGCGCGCTGGGCTTTTCGCTCGACGACATGGCGCTGCTGGTGATTGCGCCCGCCGAGGAGAGCGAACACGCGGGCGCCGTCGACGAGGGCCAGTTCCAGCTGTGCGCGAATCTGCATCTGGCCGAATGCAACTGGCTGGTCGAGAAGGGTCCGATCCCCAAGCTGTGTGTGTCGTGTGCATTGACCCGGACCCGCCCGAGCGACGCCGACCCCGTCGCACTGGCGGCGTTCGCCGCCGCAGAGCGGGCCAAGCGCCGGCTGATCGCCGAACTGCATGAGCTCAGGCTGCCGATCGTCGGCCGCGACGTCGACCCGCAGTTCGGCCTGGCCTTCGATCTGTTGTCCAGCCAGTCCGAGAAGGTGTTCACCGGCCACGAGGACGGCGTTATCACCCTGGATCTCGCCGAGGGCGACGACGTCCACCGCGAGCAGTTGCGGATCTCGATGGACGAGCCGTACCGGACCCTGCTTGGGCACTTCCGCCACGAGATCGGTCACTACTACCAATACCGGCTGATCGGGACCTCGCAGGACTATCTGCGGCGCTACCACGAACTGTTCGGCGACCCGGAGGCCGACTACCAGGCCGCGCTGGACCGGCACTACAGCGAAGGGGCGCCTCCGGGCTGGGAAAACGACTACGTCTCGTCGTACGCCACCATGCACCCCGCCGAGGACTGGGCCGAGACGTTCGCGCACTACCTGCACATCCGCGACACCCTCGACACCGCGGCCGCGTTCGGCTTCGCGCCGGCCACCGCGACCTACGAGCGCAAGGTACTGGGCCCCAGCAGTTTCGACACGATGATCGACCAGTGGCTGCCGCTGTCTTGGGCGCTGAACCAGTTGAACCGGTCGATGGGCAAGGACGACATATACCCGTTCGTGCTTCCGCCACCGGTGCTGGAGAAGATGCGGTTCATCCACACGGTGATCGACGAGATCACCTCCAACCCGGCGAAGCTGGCCCAGGTCGGCGCGCCGGTCGACGCCCAGAGCCAGCAGCTCGGCTAGGTGCTGCACCCGAGGTTGCGGATCGATTCGCAGTGTCTACGTGACGTAGGGCAGCGGTACCCGATCGCCCACTTCACCGTTGGCGTCACGCAGCGCCGGCGCGGCCAGCCCTTCCCGCAGCAGCCAGCGGGCGAGTTCGAGCGTTGACGCGATCTCGTCGTCGGTGATGCGCAGGCCGTCGGGTTGCTGGCGTAGCGCGATCACGCCGTTCCAGGCCCCCCACAGGTAGTGCGTCAGTCGCAGCGAGTCGACCGGTCGGGCCTCACCCGCGGCGATGGCGTTGTCGATCTGCGCGGCGTAGTTGCGCAGCAGGGCGCCGACGCGGTCGCGGATGCGGGCCTCGGTCTCGTCGTCGCCGGACAGCGGTTCTGCGCCCGGGCTGCGGTAGGCCAGGAATTGGAAGGCGCCGGGATGCTCGAGGTGAAAGCGCAGGTAGGCGTCGCCGCCGGCCAGCACCCGCTGCAGTGGGGTCAGCGACGGGTCTTCGCTGCGGGCCATGTAGTCGGTGAACAGCTCCAGTGCCCGATCCACCAGTTGCAGGTAGAGCCCGCGTTTGCCGTTGAAGTGGCCGTAGATGGATCCGACGGAGACATCGGCGAGCACCGCGATCTCTTCGATGCGGGCGGCGCCGTAGCCGGATCGACTGAACACGATTTCGGCGGCGTCCAGGATGGCGCCCCGGGTGCGGGCCCGGCGCCGGTCGGCCCGCGCCGCGGCCGGCGGGGCAGCAGGAGGGACGGGGTCGACGGGCATCGGCCCAGGATAGGCCACCACCGGAAAATTTCAACGGGATTCAAAAACTGAAAACACTTACAAAAACTATTACGAACTGGCATTCTCCTGCTATGCCTGAGTACACAGACGTGGTTATCGTCGGCAGTCGCTGCGCCGGTTCGGCCGCTGCCGTCGCGCTCGCCCGCCGGGGCCGTGCGGTGATCGCCCTCGACAGCGCCGCCTTTCCCTCCGACACCTTGTCCACCCACCTGCTGTTCACCCACCACTGGGCCGAGGTGGAGCGCATCGGCGCCACCGAGCGGGTGCTCGAACTGGGCGCCCCGCTGCACACCCGCGCCGGACTCGGGGCGCCCGGCGTGGAGACCGTCGGCCCGTCGAGCACCTACGAGGGCTTCTCCGCCGGGGCGTGTATCCGCCGTCCCGGATTCGACCTGGCCCTGGTGGAGACCGCCCGCGCCGCCGGAGCCGAGGTCCGCGAGCACGTCCGGGTCACCGATCTGCTGCGCGATCCCAACGGGCGGGTCCGCGGGGTGCGGTACAAGCAGCGCAACGGCGTCACCGGGGAGATCACCGCGAAACTGGTCATCGGCGCCGACGGGCGACGGTCCACCGTCGCGCGCCTGGTCGGCACCCGCGAGCACCACAGCTGGGACAACCAGCGCATGATGGCCTTCGCCTACTTCGAGGACGCCCAGCCCGAGAGCCGGCACGTGGCCATGCAGTGGCGCTCCGAGGACGACCTGGTGACCGTCTTCCCCTGCGACGGCGGGCAACTGGTGGCGCTGCAGATGCCACCGGTGCGCCGCGCCGACGAGTACCGCGCGGACCGATCGGCGGCCTTCGCGGCGACCATCGAACGCATTCCGCCCTATGCCGAGCGGCTGCGCGGCTGCACCCAGGTCAGCAACGTCTACGTCTCTTATCACCATCCGTCCTTCTTTCGGCACTCCCACGGTCCCGGCTGGGCGCTGGCCGGCGACGCGGGGCACTTCAAGGATCCGGTGACCGCGCAGGGCATCCGCGACGCGCTGCGCTTCGGGCGGCTGCTCGGCGAGGCCGCCGCTCCCTGCCTGGACGATCCCGCCAAGCTGGACCGGGCGCTGGCCCGGTGGGAGTTCGACCGGGACGCGCAATGTCTGGCCATGTATCAGTGGGCGAATTCGCTGGGGCGCGACGACGTCGTCTCGCCGATCGAGTTCGCCGCCTACCGGTGGTTCGCCGCCCGGCCGGACGGATTCACCGAAGTCGCCGATGTCTTCAACCGCATCGCCTCACCGCAGCAGGTGTTCTCGCCGGCCAACGTGGTGCGCTGGACCGTCGCGGCGGCCCGCGATCCGCACGTCGACAATCGCCAGCTGTGGCGAACGCTGCGCCGCGACCTGCGCCGTGAGGCCGAGCGCATGGTCGAGAAGCGCAAGTTCACCCAGCGGCGCGCGGCGTCGGCGCGGCTCCCTTTCACCCCCGCCGCATCCGGCGATCGCGACCCGGTTCAGGCCTAGCGACAGCGGCCACCGATCGGCCGGCCGTGCCGTTCGTCGACTGCGCTGCTGCAGGCCAGAGCGCCGCCCGGGCGGCCCCGGCGAACCGTCTACCCGTCCGGCCGAGAAATTGCAAGGGTTATGTGACTAGAACCGTCGAATTGATCGGCTGCAGCGTCTTAATTTCTTATTCAACCCTAATACCTGCGTCGATCACAAGTTTGCCCCAACGCGCTAATCGCCAGTTAGAAGGATGTAACAAGAGTTGCTATGGCGCGGGGATCGGCGTGTTTCACCGCTCTGACGTGGGGTTTTTGGGATTTGCCTGCGACCTCGATCACAATAATTAGGACATTTTTCTGTAACTTCGATTTAACCGCTACGATCGACCAGACGCCCTGCCTCGGCAACCCGGTTCGTCCGGATCCGCTGCGACCGCTGCGGGGGTGTGAGCAGTGACGAGACGAACTGAGCGGATACGAACCGTGGTCGATTGGAGCGATGTGGACGACGTGCCGGCATATAGATTGGCCAACTCTGGATCCCGCTTCGCCAACGCCGTGAACCTGGACCGCGGCCCCATCGGCGGCCTCGCCGTCACCCCCGACGGCCGGCGCCTGCTGGCCACCAACTACAGCGACGACACCGTCTCGATCATCGACACCGCCTCCCGCCGCGTCGTGGGCACAGTTGCACAGGCCGGCGAGGCCTACGCGGTTGCCGCCGGCTCGGCGGCCAGCGGCTGGGCCTATGTCACCGCCGGTTCCATCGACCTGGACGCCGTCCTGGTGATCGACATCGCCACCGCGGAAATCACCGGGTGCTACCCCGCGGCCATGAACATCGGCGACCTGGTCGCCGACCCGACCAGCAGCCGCGTCTACCTGACCCGCACCGGCCCCGCCGGGGTGGATGTGCTCGCGCTCGACGCCGCACTGCGCCCCGCCGGATCGGTCGGCCTGTCCGGGCACCCCGCCGCCGCGCCGGTGGGCCTGCGGATCAGCGCTGACGGCCGCCGGCTGTATGCCGGGCTGCGTGCGCCCAGCGGCGACACCATCACCGTGCTGGACCAGGATCTGCGCGTCGTCGACACCATCCGGGTCGGCGCCAGCATCACCGACTTCGCCGTCAGCCCCGACGGGGCCCGCCTCTACGTGGCGACCTCCGGGCCCGACGGTCGGGGCAGTGTCCACCTCGTCGACGCCCGCACCCACGCGGTGTGCTCCAGCCGCGCCGTCGAAGCCCGGCTCATCCAGCTGGTCGCCAGCCGTGACGGCCAGCGGGTGTACCTGGTGACCGAGGACGCCGTGGTGGTGTTGTGTGCCCGTACCAACGAGACGCTCGGCAGGCTGACCGGCATCGCCGAGCCGTCCTGCGTCGCGGAGAGCCCGGACGGCACCCGGCTTTGGGTTGCCGGGTTCGACGGCAAGGTGCGCGCCGCGTCACTGGCCGACCTGCCGGCACCGTCGGCGTCGCTGCACGAGCAGCTCGAACTCGACGACGCCGTCACCCGGATGCTGCAACTGGAACCCGCGCTGTAACCCACGCCGCAGCCGGAATCGCGCCGTGATCGAATAGGCCGATGCGCAGCACCATGCAGCACTGGCCGCTGACGGTCGGTGCCATCTTGCACCACGTCACCACTGTCCACGGCGACCGCACCGTCACCAGCGTGACCGACGGCGGCTACCGCGTCACCACCTATCGTGAGCTGGGCCGGCAGGTGGCCCGGCTGGCCAACGCGCTGCGGCGCGTCGGGGTCACCGGTGACGAGCGGGTGGCCACCTTCATGTGGAACAACACCGAGCACCTGGCCGCCTACCTGGCGGTCCCGGCCATGGGCGCCGTGCTGCACACGCTCAACATCCGGCTCTTCGCCGAGCAGATCGTCTTCGTCGCCGATGAAGCCCAGGACCAGGTGATCCTGGTCGACGCCTCCCTGGTGTCGCAGCTGGCGCCGGTGCTGCCGCAGCTGCCGAGCGTGCACACCGTGATCGTCGTCGGCGAAGGCGACACCGTAGCGTTGGCGTCCGCCGGCAAGACCGTGCTGGACTACCACGCGCTGCTGGCCGCCGAGCCCGACGAATTCGACTGGCCGGTTCTCGACGAGAACTCGGCGGCCGCCATGTGCTACACCAGCGGCACCACCGGCAACCCCAAGGGTGTGGTGTACAGCCATCGTTCCAGCTATCTGCACGCCATGGCCGGGTGCACCACCAACAGCACCGCGATCGGCTCGATCGACTGCGTCCTGCCGATCGTGCCGATGTTCCACGCCAACGCCTGGGGGCTGCCGTATTCGGCGCTGATGGCCGGCGCGGACCTGGTGATGCCCGACCGGCATCTGGACGCCGAGTCGCTGGTCGGCCTCATCGAGTCGCAGCGGGCCACGGTGGCCGGTGCGGTGCCGACGATCTGGAACGACATCATGCACTTCCTGGAGCGCGAACCCGACCACGACATCTCGTCGCTGCGGATGGTGGCCTGCGGGGGTTCGGCGGTCCCGGTCTCGCTGATGCAGGCGTTCGAGCAGCGCCACGGCGTGCAGATTCGGCAACTGTGGGGCATGACCGAGCCCTCGCCGATGGCCACCATGGCGTGGCCGCCGCCGGGCACCCCGCCGGAGCAGCACTGGGCGCTGCGGGGCACCCAGGGCCGGCCGGTGTGCGGTGTGGAGACCCGCATCGTCGACGACGAGGACCGGGTGCTGCCTCACGACGGCGAGTCGGTCGGCGAACTGGAAGTGCGCGGGGCATGGATCACCGGCGCCTACTACCGCGGCCAGGATGACGCCAAGTTCGCCTCGGGCTGGTTGCGCACGGGCGACGTGGGCCGTATCGACCCGCAGGGGTTCATCACGCTGACCGACCGGGCCAAGGACGTCATCAAATCCGGCGGCGAGTGGATCTCCTCGGTGGAACTGGAGAACGAACTGATCGCGCACCCCGACGTGGTCGAGGCCGCCGTGGTGGGGGTGCCCGACGAACGCTGGCAGGAGCGGCCGCTGGCCGTCGTGGTGCGCCGCGACGGCACCGGGGTCAGCGGTGCCGATCTGCGAAAGTTCCTGACCGACAAAGTTGCCCGCTGGTGGCTGCCGGAGCGCTGGACGTTCGTCGAGGCGATCCCGCGGACCAGCGTCGGCAAGTACGACAAGAAGACCATTCGGGCCCGGTACGCCGAAGACCAATATCAGGTGAGCGAGGTGCGTGACTGATGAGCCTGCGTGTCATTCAATGGGCAACCGGAGGAGTCGGCGTCGCCGCCATCAAGGGCGTGCTCGAGCATCCCGATCTGGAGTTGGTCGGCTGCTGGGTGCACTCGGAGTCCAAGAGCGGCAAGGACGTCGGGGAGATCATCGGCACCGGACCGGTGGGGGTGACGGCCACCGACCGCGTCGACGACGTGCTGGCCCTCGACGCCGACGCGGTGATCTACGCGCCGCTGCTGCCCAACCCCGATGAGGTTGCCGCACTGCTGCGTTCGGGAAAGAACGTCATCACCCCGGTCGGCTGGTTCTACCCGACCGAGAAGGAGGCGGGCCCGCTGGAGGCCGCCGCACGGGAGGGCAACGTGACCCTGCACGGCGCCGGCATCGGGCCCGGCGCCGCCACCGAACTGTTCCCGCTGCTGCTGTCGGTGATGTCCACCGGCGTGACGTTCATTCGCGGCGAGGAGTACTCGGACCTGCGCACCTACGACGCCCCGGACGTGCTGCGGTACGTGATGGGCTTCGGCGGCACCCCCGACCAGGCCCTGAGCGGCCCGATGCAGAAGCTGCTCGACGGCGGGTTCCGGCAGTCGGTGCGTTTGTGCGTGGACCGGCTGGGATTCGCCGCCGACGAACACATCCGCTCCTCGCAGGAGGTGGCGGTGGCCACCGCACCCATCGAATCCCCGATCGGCACCATCGAAGCCGGCCAGGTCGCCGGCCGCCGGTTCCACTGGGAAGCCACCGTCGGCGAGCAGGTGGTGGTCCGGGTCACCGTCAACTGGCTGATGGGCGAGCAGCACCTCGACCCGCCCTGGACTTTCGGGCCGGCGGGCGAGCGCTACGAGATGGAGGTGCGGGGCAATCCCGACACCTTCGTCACCGTCAAGGGCTGGCAGCCCGAGACCGTCGAAGCCGGCCTGGTCAGCAACCCGGGCATCGTGGCGACCGCGGCGCACTGCGTCAACGCCGTCCCGGCGACCTGCGCGGCCCCGCCCGGCATCGCCGGGTTCTTCGACCTGCCGCCGCTGACCGGCCGAGCCGCACCGCACCTGGCCCGCTGAGCTCATCGTGTGTCGACTATTCGGGCTGCACGCAGGGACCGACGTCGTCACCGCCACGTTCTGGCTGCTCGACGCCCCCGACAACCTGGCCGCGCAGAGCCGGCGCAACCCGGACGGCACCGGCATCGGAGTCTTCGACGCCAATGCCGTACCCCACCTGTACAAAGAGCCGATAGCGGCATGGCGCGACGCCGCATTCGCCACCGAGGCGCACGAGCTGACCGGGACCACCTTCATCGCGCACGTGCGCTACGCCACCACCGGCGAGCTCGACGTCGCCAACAGTCACCCGTTTCTTCAGGACGGGCGGATCTTCGCGCACAACGGCGTCCTGCATGGCCTCACCACCGTCGAAGCGCGGCTTCACGAACTCGGCACAGCGGATCTGGTTGCGGGACAAACCGATTCCGAGCGGGTCTTCGCGCTGATCACCGGCTACATCCGAGCCCATGACGGCGACATCGGGGCGGGTCTGCGCGAGGCGGTCGGCTGGCTGGCGGACACCGTGCCCATCTATGCGCTCAACATCCTGCTGAGCACGGCCACGCAGATGTGGGCGCTGCGCTACCCCGAGACCCACCAGCTGTACCTGTCAGACCGCCGCGAGCCGGCAGCACCGGGCGAACTGGACCTGCAGACCCACCGCATCCGGGCGCACTCCGAGCAGTTGCGCGGCCGCCCGGCGGTCGTCTTCGCCAGCGAGCCCATGGACGCCGACCCCCGCTGGCGCCTGATCGATTCCGGCGAGCTGGTCCATGTCGATGCGGACCTGACCATCACCACCGAGCGGGCCTTCCCGGATCCGCCCGCCCGGCAACTGCGCCGGAAAGATCTGACCGTATTCGCCGAGGAGGCCCAACACCCTTGGAAGACTGGGAGATGACCGACAAGCGTGCGCTGGTACTCGGCGGTGGTGGGCTGGCGGGCATCGCCTGGGAAACGGGGGTGCTGTGCGGAATCGCCGACGAGTCACCCGCCGCGGCCAAGGCTCTGCTGGAATCTGCGGTGCTGGTGGGCACTTCGGCCGGATCGGCGGTGGCCGCCCAACTCGGCAGCGGGATGGCGCTGGAGGAACTGTTCGCCCGGCAACTGGCGGACACCACCTCGGAGATCGACCCCGGCGTCGAGACCGACGCGCTGACCGAGCTGTTCATGGCGGCGATCACCGAACCCAACACCACCACCGAGCAGAAGCTGCAAGGCATCGGTGCGGTCGCCCTGGCGGCCCAGACCGTCGCCGCACCGGTGCGCAGGGCCATCATCGCCGACCGTCTGCCGTCACACGAGTGGCCGCAACGAGCGCTGCGGATCACCGCTATCGACATCGACACCGGGACGCTGACCGTCTTCGACCGTGACTCCGGGGTGGACCTCGTCGACGCGGTGGCGGCCAGTTGCGCGGTGCCGGGCGCCTGGCCCCCGGTGGTGCTCGGGACGCGCCGCTACATGGACGGCGGCGTGCGCAGCACGATCAACCTGGACGTGGCCGCCGACTGCGACGAAGCGGTGCTGCTGGTACCGGCAGGCGGCGGCGTGGGCGCCGAGATCGCGGCGTTCGCCGGTCGCGTCTGCGCGGTATTGGCCGACGACACCGCCGCGCGCGCCTTCGGCAACCCGCTCGACCCGGCGTGCCGGGCACCCTCGGCGCGGGCCGGGCGTGAACAAGGCCGCCGCCAGGCCCAGGCGGTCGCCGAATTCTTGGAGATCTAAAGCGATTTCGCACCGTCAAGCGCACCGGCAGCCAGTTGCCGGCCCACCTCGATCAGCTCGGCGGCACGATGGAAGTCCAAGCTGCGGCAGGCCGAGCGGGGCACCTCGATGAGCAGGTCGGGCGGATGTGACGCCAGCTGATGGCGGGCCAGCGCAGCCTGGGCGATATCGATGGTCCGGTTCATCACCTCGAAGCTGCCCAGTTTGGGCACCTCGGCGGCGGAGTCCTCGCTGTCGTCGGGTTCGGCCTCGCCGCTGCTGAACCGGTCCAGGACCGCCCGTGCGGTCGGCCGGTCCAGCAACGACCGCACCCCCGTGGTGTCCAGCAGCGCAGACGTGCTGCGCAGCACCCGCGTCAACCGGCCGGCGGGCGCGCCGCTCTCGGTCTCCTCTGCGGTCGGGGCGGCGACGGCCGGATCGCCCCCGCTGAGGCTCACCGCCAGCGTCAGATCGGCGTTGACGGCGCTCAGCGGAGCGATCGGCAGGGGGTCGAGGATGCCGCCGTCGGCCAGCAGGCGCCCGTCGACCACGTGCGGTGCGATCACCCCGGGGATCGCGATCGAGGCCCGGATGGCGGTGTCGAGCGGGCCGCGCTGCAACCAGACGGATCGGCCGGTGATCAGATCGGTGGCCACAGCGGTATAGGGAATCGGCAGGTCTTCGATGGCGATGTCACCCAGGATGTCGCGGACCACCTCGAGGAACTTGCCGGCGCGCAGCACTCCGGCGGCGGTGAAGGACGGATCCAGCAGGCGCAGCACCGCGCCCTGCGTCAGTGACGTGGCCCATTGCGTGAACTCGTCGAGGTGACCGGCTGCCTGCACGGCGCCCACCAGCGCGCCCATCGAGGACCCGGCGATGCCGATGACGTCGTAGCCGCGCTCCTGCAGTTCGGCGATCACCCCGATGTGGGCGTACCCGCGCGCGCCGCCGCTGCCCAGCACCAGAGCCACCCGGGGAGCTCGGCCCGCCCGGGAGTCCGCAGCAGAGGTCATGTGCACCATTCTGCGGGCAAAGCGGCCTCCGCGCTTTGCCTCAGTGCGATTGCAACCGGTCGGTGTCGGGCAAACGTGCAGCTTAGAGCCGCTAAGCGGGACCGAGCGGGTGCCAGGCCGCGTCCACGGCCTGCGACGGCCCGATGCGTGCCGCGTCGCGCCCGCCTAGCATGGCCGCTGTGATGGTGCACGGGGGATTCCAGGGCTGTTGTTGCCGCAGCTGACGCTGCCGGCCCCTGTCGTAGATCCCACCCCATCCGTTTCTGGAGTACTCACATGGTTACCGCTGAACCCCTCGCACTGCGGCGCCCGGCGGCCCCGTCACGCTCGCTGCGCCTGCCGGACCTGCTGCAGACCACCGACCTGGCCGCCGACGCGGTGCTGCAGGGCCGCTACAACCACCTGCTGCCCGCCTCCGGGCTGCCCGAGGACCACCGCTGGTTCGCCCGCATTCACGGCGACGAGCGGCTCGACATCTGGCTGATCAGCTGGGTACCGGGCCACGCCACCGAACTGCACGACCACGGCGACTCGCTCGGCGCGCTGACCGTGCTCTCCGGTGCGCTCGATGAATTCCATTGGGACGGAGATAAGTTGGCGCAACGGCGGCTTGTCGCCGGCGACCAGGCGGCGTTCACCCGCGGCTGGGTGCACGATGTCGTCTGGGCCCCGCCGGCCCCGCTCGAGCCGGCCGCCCCGACGCTGAGTGTGCACGCCTACTCGCCGCCCCTGGTGCAGATGTCCTACTACAACGTCGCGCCCGACAACACGTTGCGCCGGCAGCGCACCGAGCTCACCGAACATCCGGAGGCGTCGTGAGCACCACGCAGGTGAGCAGCCGCATCGACCGGGTGCTGGAGGCCGCCCGCGCCCGGCTGCACCGGATCACCGCGGCCGAGGTGCCCGCCGAGCTGCGGGCCGGCGGCTACCTCGTCGACATCCGGCCGGCCGCACAGCGCGCCCGGGAAGGACAGGTGCCCGGGGCGCTGGTGATCGAACGCAACGTGCTGGAGTGGCGCTGCGACCCGACGAGCGATGCGCGGCTGCCGCAGGCGGTCGACGACGACGTGCGGTGGATCATCCTGTGCTCGCAGGGCTACACCTCGAGCCTGGCCGCGGCCGCATTGCTGGATCTGGGCCTGCACCGCGCCACCGATGTCGTCGGCGGCTACCAGGCCCTGGCCGCGGCCGGGCAGTTGGTGCGGCCCGCCGACGAGTGGTCCGCCGACGCGTTAGGCATCGGAGCGCAGCAGGGGGCGGAGCCGTTCGGTTTTGTCGGGAGTCCACGCCGCTGGATGTAGGATCGCCGCCCACGCATCGGCGATATCGGCGACATAGCTGTGCCCATGCCCGGCGGGAACGTGGATAGCCACCGCCATATCCGCGGAGACCTGCAGAAACGTCACGATCGGGGTCCAGTGCACCTGCGGCAGCACGTCGTAGCCGCGCGGCTCTTTGAGCCAGTCCGGCCGTTTGTACAGCAGGTCGGGATGCCACCAGGCGATCGGGTCGGAGGCGTGCTGCAGATACACCACCCGCGGTGAATCCGTCGACCACGGGCCGGGGCGGTCCAGATCTTGCGGTCGAGCGACGAAGCGCACGGCCGCGCCGTCGTGGTAGATCGGCAGCCATTGTGGCGACCCCGGATCGCGGTTGACGGTCAGGTCCTTCCAGATGGTGTTCTGAAAGGTCGGCCCGGTGAACAGTGCACCGTCGGTACGGGCCAGCACGTTGTTCAGGCTCATAAAGGAGGCCTCGGCGCCGAACGAGCCCAGACTCTCGCCGAACACCACCAGCTTGGGCCGACGGTTCTCCGGCAGGGCCCGCACCTTCTTGTCGACGGCTTCGAACAGGGCCTGGCCGGCCTGGCGGGCGTTCTCCCGGTCCACCAGAAACGACAGCCAGCTGGGCAGGAACGAATACTGCATGCTCACCGTGGCGATGTCGCCGTTGTACATGTACTCCAGGGCAGTGGCCTGCGCTTCGTTGATCCAGCCGGTTCCGGTGGTGGTGGCCACCGCCACCACGGCGCGCGCCAGGCCGCCGGTGCGGGCCAGTTCGGCGGCCGCGAGCTCTGCGGTCGCTTTGATCCCGTCGGCGGAGTTCAGGCCGGCGTACGCCCGGATCGGTTCGACGGCCGGTGCACCGTTGAACTCGCTGAGCTGGGCCACGGTCGGCCCGTTGGCCACGAAGATGCGGCCCTGATGGCCCAGCGACGCCCAGGACACCAGCGACTCCGGCCCGCCGGAGCGTAACCCCGTCGACGGCGCCGCCCGGTCCGGGCTGGTCTCCTCGTTGATTGCCCCGAAGGTGCTGTTCATGGCGTTCATCGCGGCTTTGAGAACCACGCCGTTGAGCACCGCCACCAACAGCACCATCAGCAACGACACCGCGACCACCGCCGAGACCCGGGGCGGCGCGACGCGCTCGAGCTGGCGCATCAGAAAGCGGATCAGCATTCTGATCACCTGGCCGATCTCGACCAGAACGAACAGCGTCACCACCGCTATCGCGCCGGCCTGCGGGTAGTTGTACCAGGTCAGCCGCGGCACGCCCATCAGGTCGCGCATCTGGTCCTGCCAGCCGTGGATGGTCCACACCACCCAGATGTGCACGGCCGTCGCGGTGGGCACCAGCACCAGCCAGGCCCACCGCGGCGGCGGGGGACTGGTGTCCTTGGAGGCCATGAAGCGCACCAGCCAGACACTGAAGACCCCCAGCGCGTAGCCGCCCGCACCGGAGCTGCCGCTGACCAGACCCTGGAAGAGCGGCCCGCGGGGCAGCAGCGACGGCGTCAGCGACAACCACAGGAAGACCAGGCCCACGACGGTGCCGGTGAACGTGTAATGCCGGGCCCACCACGGCGGGCGCGCCGTCACTACCGAGGTCGTGGTGGCCGGCGCGCTCATCGCAGGTCGATCAGCGGTGGGTGAAGTTCGGGGGACGCTTCTCGGTGAACGCCGCCATGCCCTCGGTCTGGTCGTCGGTGGCGAACGCCGAATGGAACAGCCGGCGCTCGTAGAGCAGTCCCTCGGCCAGCGTGGACTCAAAGGCCCGGTTCACCGCCTCCTTGGCCATCCGGGCGGCCGACAGGCTCATCCCGGCGATGGTGGCGGCGACCTTGCCCGCCTCGGCAAGCAGGTCGTCGGCCGGAACCACGCGTGACACCAGACCGGAGCGTTCGGCTTCGGCGGCGTCGATGGTGCGGCCGGTCAGGATCAGATCCATCGCCTTGGCCTTGCCGATGGCCCGGGTCAGTCGCTGGGAGCCGCCCATGCCGGGCAGCACACCCAGCTTGATCTCCGGCTGGCCGAACTTCGCGGTGTCGGCGGCGATCACCAAATCGCACATCATCGCCAGTTCGCAGCCGCCGCCCAGGGCGTGCCCGGCCACCGCGGCGATGGTGGGGGTGCGCACCGCGGCCAGCTTGGACCAGGCGGCGAAGAAGTCGGCGGCGAACACGTCGGCGAAGCTCAGGTCGGCCATCTCTTTGATGTCCGCACCCGCGGCGAACGCCTTGGCGTTGCCGGTGATGATGATCGCCCCGATACCCGGGTCGGCGTCGAAAGCGGCGGCGGCGGTAGTGACTTCGTGCATCACCTGGCTGTTGAGGGCGTTGAGCGCCTGCGGCCGGTTCAAGGTGATGGTCCCGACACGGCCGTCGCGGTCGACGAGGATGGTCTCGTAGGTCTGCGCTGTCACGGTGGCTCCTTACAGGGATGGGTTAGAAGGTCAGGTCGGGGTCGGCCGAGACGAAGTACGCGTCGATGTCGGCGGGGGTCACCTCGGCCAGGGTGGCCGGTGCCCACTGCGGATTGCGGTCCTTGTCGACCAGCTGGGCGCGGATGCCCTCCACCAGGTCGTGGGTGCGCAGCGACGCGCACGACACCCGGAACTCCTGGACCAGCCCCTCTTCCAGGCCGGCGAGCCGTCCCGCGCGGCGCACCGCCTCCAGCGTCACCGCGCACGCCACCGGAGACCGGGTGCCGATCAGTTCGGCGGCGGCGTTGGCGTCGGGGCTGGCGTGGCCGGCCAGTGCTTCCACAATCTCGGCGACGGTGTCGTGGGCGTAGCACTCGTCGATCCAGTCGCGCTGCGCGGCAAGCTGACTGGCCGGCGGCTCGGCGGCGTATGCGGCGAGGGCGCTGTCCACCCCGTCGGCGACGATCGCTGCGGTGAAGGACTCCAGCTGCGCATGGGGCACATAGTGGTCGGCGAAGCCCAGGGCGATGGCGTCCGGCCCGGAAAACGGTGCCCCGGTCAGCGCCGCGTGCAGGCCGAGCTGGCCGGGGGCACGCGAGAGCAGATAGGTGCCGCCGACGTCCGGGATGAATCCGATACCGACTTCGGGCATCGCCATCTTGGTGGTGTCGGTGACGACCCGGGTGTTGGCGTGTGCCCCGACGCCGACGCCGCCGCCCATCACGATGCCGTCCATGATCGACACGTAGGGCTTGGGGAAGCTGCCGATCTGCGCGTTGAGCAGGTACTCGTCGTACCAGAACTTCCGAGCCTGGGCGCCGTCGGCTTTGGCGCTGTGGTAGATCGCCACCACATCGCCGCCGGCACACAAACCGCGCTCGCCGGCCCCGCTGAGCACCACCGCCGTCACCTCGGGATCGTCGGCCCACGCGGTCAGTGCCGTGGTCATCGCGGTCACCATCGGCAGCGTCAGCGAGTTGATCGCCTTCGGGCGGTTGAGCGTCAGCAGACCGACGCCGTTGTCGACCCGGGTCAGGACCTCGTCAGATTCGCCTGTCACGCCTTCGCAATGTAGATCCTTGGGCGCGGTCGCTGCTGCGCGGGTAAGGTTTGGCCTCAGAACGGCCGGTTAGTCCGTTCGGGAACCCCAGCGGGTCGGGAGACGTTGACTCAGTATTCGTAACCCTTCGCTTTACAGCATGAAGAGAGGATCGGGACGGTGCGGGAGACCAGCAACCCGGTATTTCGTTCGTTGCCCAAACAACAGGGCGGCTACGCGCAGTTCGGCACCGGTATGGCCGGTGCCACCCAGCAGATGGGGCAGACCTACCAGGTCGACCCGTCACTGGCCTACCAGCGGGAAGTCGTCACTCGCCCGCTGACCATCGACGATGTCGTCACCAAGACCGGCATCACGCTCGGCGTGCTGAGCCTGTCGGCCATCGTCTCGTTCTTCCTGGTGGCCTCCAACCAGGCGCTGGCCGCCCCGCTGACCTTCATCGGCGCCTTCGGCGGTCTGGCCATGGTCATGATCGGCATGTTCGCCCGCAAGCAGGACAGCAAGGCCCTGGTGCTGAGCTACGCGGTGCTCGAGGGCATGTTCCTGGGTGCCATCTCCTTCGTGCTGACCGCGGTCACCGTCGGAACCAGTAACGCCGGCTCGTTGATCGGCCAGGCCGTGATGGGCACCTTCGGCGTGTTCGGCGGCATGCTCGTGGTCTACAAGACCGGCTCCATTCGGGTCACCCCGAAGTTCACCCGGATGATGGTGGGCGCCATGTTCGGCGTGCTGGCCCTGATGATCGGCAACCTGGTGCTGTCGATGTTCGGCGTCGGCGGCGGTGAGGGCCTGGGCCTGCGCAGCGGCGGCACCCTGTCCATCGTGTTCTCCCTGGTCTGCATCGGTATCGCGGCGTTCAGCTTCCTGATCGACTTCGACGCGGCCGACCAGCTGATTCGTGCCGGCGCGCCGGAGAAGGCCGCGTGGGGCATCGCGCTGGGCCTGACCGTCACCCTGGTCTGGCTGTACCTGGAGATCCTGCGGCTGCTCAGCTACTTCCAGAGCGAGTGACCGTCTAGCTCCACCCTCTAGCTCCACCCGTTGACTCTGCGCTGACCAGGCAAGCTACTCGCACTTTTGCCTGGTACGCGCAGAGTCAACTGCTATCTGGGCACCTGTCGGAGCGCGCTGGCAGCATGCCGGCATGACAGGCGAACCATTCCTCGGCAGCGAGGCACTGGCCGCCGGTGCGGTCACCTGGCACGAGCTCGCCAAGTACTACACGGCGCTCATGCCGAACGTCTACCTGGACAAACACGTCCCGCCCACGCTGCGCAGACGTACGCGCGCGGCGTGGCTCTGGACCCATCGACAGGGCGTCGTCAGCGGTCTGGCCGCTTCGGCGCTGCACGGCTCCGGCTGGATCGACGACCACGCGCCGGTCGAACTGATCTGGCGCAACGCCAGGGCGCCGAGCGGCGTCACGACCCGGGCGGACCTGCTCCTGGCCGGCGAGACGCAGCTGTGCGACGGGCTGCCGGTCACCACGGTGGAGCGCACCGCCTTCGACCTGGGCCGGCGCGGCCCCCTGCGTCAGGCGGTGGCCAGGCTCGACGCGCTGGCCCATGCCACGCATTTCAAGACCGACGACGTCGCCCGGCTGGCGGCGCGGCATCGTCACACCCGGGGTCTGCGCCAACTGGAAGCCGCCCTGTACCTCGCCGACGCCGGGGCGCAGTCACCGAAAGAGACCTGGCTGCGGCTGCTGCTCGTCGACGCCGGGTTCCCGCGGCCGGCGACGCAGATCCCCGTACTCGAGGACGGCTATCCGCGGTACTTCCTCGACATGGGGTGGGAGGACATCATGCTCGCGGTCGAATACGACGGCGACCAGCACCGCACCAGCCGCCCGCAGTTCGTCAAGGACGTCGAGCGTCTGGAATACCTGCGAGACGCCGGCTGGACCCACATCACGGTGCTCGCCGAACACCGTAGCCACGACGTGATCCACCGGGTCAGAAGTGCCTGGGATGCCCTACAACGCCGTTGACTCTGCGCTCACCAGGCGGGCTACTCGCACTTTTGCCTGGTAGGCGCAGAGTCAACGAAAAAACTAGGAGAGCCGCTCGACCACCATGGCCATGCCCTGGCCGCCGCCCACACACATGGTCTCCACGCCGAACTGCTTGTCGTGGGTGGCCAGGTTGTTCAGCAGGGTGGCGGTGATGCGGGCACCGGTCATACCGAACGGGTGCCCCAGGGCGATCGCCCCGCCGGAGACGTTCAGCTTGTCCTCGTCGATGCCCAGCTCGCGGGCCGAACCGAGCACCTGCACCGCGAAGGCCTCGTTGATCTCGAACAGGTCGATGTCGGAAATCGACATCTTGGCGTTGGCCAGCGCCTTCTTGACCGCCTCGATCGGGCCCAGGCCCATGATCTCCGGCGACAGACCCGACACCCCGGTGGACACGATCCGGGCCAGCGGCTTGAGCCCCAGCTCCTTGGCCTTGGTGTCGCTGGTGATGATCACCGCGGCGGCGCCGTCGTTCAGCGGGCAGGCGTTGCCGGCGGTGATCGTGCCGTTCGGCCGGAACACCGGCTTGAGCTGGCTGATCTTCTCGTAGGTGGTGCCGGCGCGCGGGCCGTCGTCCGTGCTCACGACGGTGCCGTCGGGCAGGGTGACCGGCGAGATCTCGCGCTGTCTCTTATACACAT
>NZ_JRMK01000091.1:0-18176 GCF_000972925.1 Mycobacterium sp. UM_Kg1
ACTGGAAGGTCGCGATGGAGGCCTTCATCGAGTCCTACCATGTGATCGCCACGCATCCGCAGCTGCTGGAGTACCTCGGCGACTGCAACACCCAGTACGACATCTACCGCCGCAGCGACGGGTTGCCCGGATTCAACCGGATGATCCCCGCGCAGGCCATCAGCAGTCCGCACCTGGGCGAGCCGCTGGAGCCCCAGGATGTGCTGGAGGCGATGTTCCGCGACTTCTACCCCGATGGTGTCGGGAGCTTCACGGTGCCGGAGGGGCAAGAGGCCCGACCGGTGGTCGCCGAAGCGATGCGCGCACAGCTGGCGGAGGCCACCGGGGCGGATCTGTCCGATGTCAGCGACAGCGAGATCCTGGACGCCATCGAGTATTTCGTGTTCCCGAACCTGGCGCCGTGGGCCGGGGTGGGCGCGCCGTTGACCTACCGGTTCCGCCCCTACGGCAACGACCCGGACCGCTGCATCTTCGATGTGATGATGCTTGTTCCCCTGCCGGCCGGTGTGCCCAAGCCCAAGGCGGCTCCGCCGCACGTCCTGGGCCCCGACGAGGACTTCGCCGCCGCACCGGAGCTGGGCGGGTTGTGTGCGGTGCTCAATCAAGACCTGACCAACCTGGGCTGGGTGCAGCGGGGGCTGAAGTCGATGACCAAACCCGGTGTCACGCTGGCCAATTATCAGGAGGCCAGGATTCGGCAGTTCCACGCCGACCTCGACGCATACCTGGCCGCGGAGACGTAGCGGCCGCCGTCGGCGGCTGGGGGAGTCAGGGCGCCGGGGGTAACTCCCCGGTGACGGCCCAGTGCAGGCAGCGCTGCAGAATCGTGCGGAATTCCGGCACGGTCCAGCTGCCGCGGTCCACGCAGCCCAGGTCCTCGACGCCCAGATCGGCCAGATCGTAGCGGCCGCGGCAATGTCCCAGCGTGAAGTAACAGACCGTGCCGGCGCCGTGGCGCTTGAGGTAGAGCACCGGACGGGGCTCGTCGAGGTGGGTGTGTCCTTCGGCGAACCCGGTCGACTCGCCCACGAAGCTGGTGTGCGCCAACACCTGCAACGGCGGGTGCAGTTGGCTGATGTAGAGCTCGTCGGTCACGGTGAAGGAGCCGATACCGGCGGTGAACGGATGGTCGGCGACGGGCGTGACGGTGTAGGGGGCGATCGGTGGATGGCCCAGAAATCGGCTGCCCAACAGCTGCGCCAGGTTTCCGGGAAGCGGCGGTGTGCAGAACAGGTGATCGGCGTCGGGGGCCGCGGGGACGATGGAGGCGTTGGTGGCGTGCAGCGCCAGCCAGCGACCGCCCGCGGCGAGGAACTCCGAGAGCGCCGCGCGTTGCGCCTCCGACGGCATGACGTTGCAGGTGTAGGTGATCAGGGGCTCGTCCGGCCCGAGCCGGCCCAGCCCCTCGTAGTCCTCGTAGACCCGGGGGTGCACCTGGTCGTAGACCGCCAGCTCGCCCAGCAGTTCCCGCCGGGCGTAGTCGAAGTCGTGCCATTGGCCGCCGCACACTAACGCGGCGCGGACGCGACGATTCACCGTTGTCAGAACGCGAATCGGTTGGTGAAGGCGCCGTCGACGACCAGGTTGGTCCCGGTGATGTGCCCGGCCGCCGGCGAGGCCAGGAAGGTCACCGCGTTGGCGACGTCCTCGGCGGAGGCGAACTTGCCCAGCGCCGCACCGGCCTTGGCGGCCTCGTAGAGCTCGGGCATGCCGGCCTTGATGTTCTCCCACACCCCGCCGTCGAAGTACACCGGACCGGGCGACACCGCATTGACCCGAATGCCGTCGGCGCCCAAGGCTCGGGCCTGCGCCGCAGCATGCTGGATCATGGCGGCCTTCAGCGCGCCGAAGCTGTTCGCGGTGGGCAGGATGCCGGCCTCCAGCGCCGATGTGCTGGCGATCGCGATGACCGAGGCCGAGTCGCTGGCCTGCAGATGCGGCAGCGCGGCCTCGATGAGACCCACGAAGCTCATCAGGTCGGTCTGGAAGTTGTTCGCCCAGGCCGACGGTCCCTCGCCGACTGACGCGGACGCATTCGCCACCACGATGTCCACGCCGCCCAGCGCGTCGGCGCCGGCGCGCACGAAGGCGTCCACCGCCGCGGCGTCGCTGACGTCGGCCGCTTGGTGAAAGACCGTCCCGAGCTCGGAAAGCTTGTCGGCCGCTGCGCCCAGCGCCTGTTCGTCGCGCGCGCAGATGCCCACCGAGGCGCCTTCTTTGAGCAATGTTGTGGCTGTGGCGAAGCCGATGCCACGGCTGCCGCCGGTGATGAGTGCGCGCTTGCCGGTGAGGCGGAGATCCATCGCAGTGCTCCCTCGGTGGTACTGCTGTCCCGTCGCCCGACTGGCCGGACAGTATTGGCTGGTTGACCAATTAGTTTGTAACAGGCGTCACTGTTCGGGTCAATGGATTGGCCGAGGTCGCGGAACGCCGTCGGCGCAAGGACGCGGCCGTTTGCCATGATGGTCAAGTGAGTGACGGTCACGCGCGAGTGAAACCTGGTCCGGGGCGTCCAGCCGGAATAGACAGCGGTGACACCCGACAGCGGGTGATCGACGCCGCGTGTCGGTGTTTCGCGCAGTACGGGTACGGCCCGGCGACCAACAGCCTGATCGCGGAATTGGCCGGAGTCACCGCCGGTGCCGTCTACTACCACTACGGGACCAAGAGCAAGCTGTTCGACGCCGTGTGCGAGGACGTCTACGGCCGGATCATCGCCCGGTCCGCGGAAGTGGCGATGGCTCAGCCGCGCTCGGTGCAGGGGCTGCTGCGCGCGGTGCTGGGGGAATCGATGCGCATCAACCACGAGTCGCCCACGCTGGCCGGCTTCGTCGCCACCGCTCCCATCGACGCCCGTCGTCATCCCGAGCTCACCGAGGCGTTCTCCAAGCAGGCGGTGGCCATGGCCGAGACCCTGGCCACCGCGGTGCGCAACGGCCAGGAGCACGGGCTGATCCCCGCGGACCGCGACCCCGTCGCGGTCGCGCATCTGATCGGCGCCATTGTCGACGGATTCGCGCACGCGGCCGCGTCGACCACCCCGGCGGCCATGGACGAGATGACCGCGCTGATCGATTCACTGCTGCTGGGCGCCGACGACTAGCGCGCGGCCGCCGGAGCGTTGACAGTGGATCGTGACCGGTGTTACAAATTAATTATCGAACTAACTAATAGGGAGGCGCCGTGACCGGTTCGATCGCCGACACCGGCGTGGCCAGCGCCACGCTGACCCGAATCTTCACCACGGCCACCCGGATCAAACTGTGCGACGAGAAATTCCGCTCGTTGATCCTCACCGGACAGGTCAGCGCCCAGTACTACTCGCCGCGCGGCCAGGAGATCATTCCTGCGTCGATCGGGGCGCTGCTGAACAAGACCGACTATGTGGTCACCACCTACCGGGGGCTGCATGACCACCTGGCCAAGGGCGTGCCCATGCCGCAACTGTGGGCCGAGTTCATGGGCAAGGCGACCGGGACCTGCAAAGGCAAGGGCGGGCCGATGCACATCACGCATCCGGACTCCGGGCTGATGGTCACCACGGGGATCGTCGGCGGCGGGCTGCCCATCGCCGCCGGACTCGCGCTGGCGGCCCAGCTGCGTGGCGAAGACCGGGTCACCGTGGTCAACTTCGGCGACGGCGCCACCAATATCGGAGCCTTCCACGAAGCGTGCAACCTGGCCGGTCTGTGGAAGCTGCCGGTGGTGTTCTGTTGTCAGAACAATCGGTACGCCGAACACACCTCCTACGAGGACGGCACCAGCGTGGCCCGCATCGCCGACCGCGCCGCCGGGTACGGGATGCCCGGGGTCCGGGTGGACGGTAACGATCCGCTCGCGATGTATGCGGCCGCCAAGGAGGCGGTCGATCGGGCCCGGGCCGGCGACGGTCCCACCCTGATCGAGGCGATGACCTTCCGGTTCTACGGACACCAGATGTCCGACAACAACGAGTACATGAAACCCGGCGAGCTCGAGGCCGCGCGCGCCGCCGATCCGGTGCTGGCCTTCCGGCAGTGGCTGATCGACAACGAGATCCACAGCGTCGCCGAGATCGAAGCGATCGAGGCCGACGCCAAGGCCGAGATCGCCGCGGCGGTCGCGTTCGCCACCGAAAGCCCGGAGCCGGACCTGTCCGAGGGGTTGACCGACGTCTACGAGGAGGACCTGTCGTGACCGATTCCGGCACGCCCACCACGCCGATGTCGGGTTTCCAGGCGGTGTGCAGTGCGCTCGACGACGCCCTGGGCCGCGACCCGTCGGTGCTGCTGCTCGGTGAGGACATCGCCGATCCCGGCGGCGGGGTGTTCAAGACCTCGGTGGGGCTGTCCACCAAGTACGGCACCCACCGGGTGCGCGCCACCCCGATCAGCGAGCAGGCCATCGTGGGTGCGGCCATCGGGGCCGCCGTCGCGGGCATGCGTCCCGTCGCCGAGATCATGTTGATGGACTTCCTGGCCGTCTGCATGGACCAGTTGTCCAACCATGCCGCGAAGCTGCGCTACATGTCCGGGGGCCAGACGACCGTGCCGCTGACCATACGCTGCGCCGCCGGCGCCGGGATGCAGTTCGGTGCACAGCATTCCGAGATGCTCGAAGCCTGGCTCACCCACATCCCGGGACTCAAAGTCGTGGTGCCCAGCAACCCCGCCGACGCCAAGGGGCTGCTGACCGCTGCCATCTTCGACCCCGACCCGTGCGTGGTGGTCGAGCAGAGCCTGCTGTATTTCGGTCCGCCGCAACCTGTCCCGACCGGTCACCACGTGGTTCCGCTGGGCCGGGCCGCGACCGTGCGACCGGGCACCGACATCACCCTGATCAGCTACGGCCGGCAGGTGCACGACGCGGTGGCCGCCGCCGAACAACTGGCGCAGGAGTCCATCGACGCCGAGGTGATCGACCTGCGGTCACTGGTACCGCTCGACGAGACCACGGTGCTGGAGTCGGTGGCCCGCACCCGCCACGCCGTGGTTGTTCACGAAGCGGTGCGCCGCAGCGGATTCGGCGCCGAATTGGCCAGCCTGATCACCGAGAACCTCTTCGATGAGTTGGGCGCCCCGGTGCAGCGGGTAGCCGGAGCCAACACCCCCATCCCGTTCGCCAAGGTCCTCGAAGACGCCTTCGTGCCCAGCTGCGACGAGATCGTCGTGGCCGCCAGGTCGGCGCTGGCGCGGTCACGGGCGTCGTCGCGGGGCAGGGGATAGCCGGTTGGTTCACGGGATTGCGCAGTGCGCCGAGCGGGATGCCGCCGGAGTAGCCCTGACCGATGAGACCACCCAGTGGACCTGGCCGCAGCTGAACTTGATTCTCAACCGGACCGTCCACTGGCTGACATCGCGCGGTGTCGAACCCGGGCAGCGGGTCGCGGTGATGGCCGAAAACAGTGCGCACGCCGCCCTGGCGCATCTGGCCGTCACCTACGCGGGGCTGTCCGCGGTACCGGTGAACTACCACCTGACCGCAGCCGAGACCGGCTACATCCTGCGAGACGCCGAAGTGCACACCGTGCTCTGTAGCGCCCGCACCGCGGCAATCGCGCGTGCCGCCGACCCCGGCGTGGCGGTGGTGGCGTGGGGAAGTCCCGACGCTGACGGTGTCGAGGACTTCGACCGCGTGGTGCAACGACACGGCGACACCGAGCCGCCCTGCGACATCCGCCCGGCCAGGCCGCTGTACTACACCTCCGGAACAACCGGGCTGCCCAAGGGCGTGGAACTGCCCGAGCAGATGTTTCCCACCGGCGAGTCCATGGTCGACCACGTGGAGCGCGTTCGCGCCGCCCCGTTTCGGACCCCCGGCAAGCACCTGATCGTGGCGCCCATGCACCACACCGGTCCCATCACCGGCGTGCGTGGCCTGGTGACCGGCAACCCGGTGGTGATCCTGCCGAAGTTCGACGCCGAGGCCGTGCTGGCGGCCATCGCGACGCACCGCATCGAGACGACGATGATGGTGCCCACACATTTTTCCCGGATGCTGGCATTGCCCAATGAGATTCGAGACCGCTACGACGTCAGTAGTGTGCGCAGCATCATCCACACCGGCGCCGCCTGCCCCGAGCACGTCAAGCGGGCGATGATCGAGTGGTTCGGGCCGGTGCTGGTGGAGGCCTACGGCTCGACCGAGGTCGGCACCGTGACCACGATCGCCTCCGCGGAATGGCTGGCCCACCCCGGATCGGTCGGCAAGGCGCTGCCCGGCATCGAGGTGACCATCCGCGGCGACGACGGTGCGGTACGGGGCACCGGAGAGTCCGGGCTGGTCTGCGTGCAGTGGACCACCGGTCACCGGCCCGAGTACCACGGGGACCCGGCCAAGACGCGGGGCAGCTATGTGGCCGACGGAGTGTTCGCCATCGGTGAGATCGGCCACCTGGACGCAGACGGCTTCCTGTACCTGACCGACCGTGCCTCCGACATGGTGGTCAGTGGCGGGGTGAACGTCTATCCGGCCGAGTCCGAGGCGGTGCTGCGCACCCACCCCGGCGTCAGGGATGTCGCGGTCATCGGAATCCCGCACGAGGACCTCGGCGAACAACTGTGTGCCCTGGTGCAGGCCGAGCCCGGCACCGACCCCGCCGAATTGATCGCCTGGTGCCGGGAACGCCTGACGCACTACAAGTGCCCGAATGTGGTGGAGCTGGTCGACTTCGAACTGCGCTCGGCCATGGGCAAGGTCAACAAGCGTCAGCTGCGCCTCCAATATCTGTCCGATCAGGAACCGGTGTGCCGCTGATGACATCCCTGGAGATATTCGGCTTCACCGACGAGCACGCCGCTCTTCGGGAAGTGCTGCGCGAGTACTTCGCCGCCACCGCCACCACAGCGCGCCTCGACCGGTGGCGTCGACTGCTCACCGAGGTCGGCGTGGACGACCTGCTCTTCGGTGAAACCTGTTCCACTTCAGTTGAGTTGGCGATCCTGGCCGAGGAGTCCGGTGCCGCGCTGTTCGACGGTCCACTGGTCTCTGCGGCCGCAGTCGGGCCCCTGGCCCGGCAGCCGGCCCTCACCGGGGTGGGCGAGGGCCGGCGCGCTCCCTGCGTCGCGGTGTCGCTGACCGGCTTGGGTGACGGACAGACCGACGCCTACTGGGACTACAGCGACGACGCGGTCGTCATCACGCAGCAGGCGGCCGCCGGTGACTCCGGGGTCGCCGTCTACGGCGCCGACGCGGTCGGGCTGCAGGAGTGCTCCGGATTGGACCTCTCGCGCCCGGTCGGCCGTGCTGTCCAGGCGAACGGCCAACCACTGCTGGAGTGCGGCGTCGACGTCGCGGCCGCCATGCGGCGGCGCGCGGACCTGGTCCTGTCAGCCGAACTGCTCGGGGTGGCGCAGCGGGTCCTGGACGGCACCGTCGACTACGTGAGCGGACGGGTCCAGTTCGGCCGCACCATCGGCTCGTTCCAAGCGGTCAAACACCGGCTCGCCGACATGCTCGCCCAGGTCGAGCTGACCAGGTCGGCGGTGTACGGGGCGGCGTGGCAGCTCGGCGACGGCCCGGTGACAGTCCAGGCCGAAGTCGATCTGGCGGTGGCCGCGGCGCTGGCCAGGCAGACGGCCGTCGAGGCGACCAAGGCCGCGGTGCAACTACACGGTGGAATCGGGATCACCTGGGAACATTGGGCGCACCGGTATCTGCGCCGGGCGCACGCGGTGATCGCCCTGACCGGCGCCGCCGGCCGGCATCGCGGGCGGCTGGCCGGCCTGATCGATTCGCGGGACGGTGGGAGATGACACAGCACGACGCGTGGCTTTCGGAACTGGCACGCGCCCAGGAGGTCCTGCCAGTCGAGCACTTCGTCCCCCTGACGCTGATCGGCCCGGCAATCATCGAGTGGGGCACCGACGAGCAACGGCAACGCTATCTTCCCGGAATCGCGTCCGGCGAGGACATGTGGTGCCAGCTGTTCAGCGAGCCGGGTGCCGGTTCGGACCTGGCCAGCCTGGCCACCCGCGCGGTGCCGTCCGGAAACGGCGGCTGGGTGGTGGACGGGCAGAAGGTCTGGAGCTCTTTCGCCGATATCTCCCGCTACGCGATGCTGCTGGCCCGCACCGATCCCGACGTGCCCAAGAACGCCGGTATCACCTGTTTTCTGCTCGACATGCGCTCGGCCGGGGTGACGGTGCGCCCGCTTCGGCAGATGACCGGAAGCGAGCATTTCTGCGAGGTCTTCTTAGAAGGCGTCGAACTGTCGGCCGACACCATGCTCGGCGCGCTCAACGACGGCTGGCGGGTGACCCTGTCCACCCTGACCGCCGAACGGTCCGGGCTCTCCAGCGATTCGGCCGCCAGCGGGGTGGAGCTGGACCCCGTGCTGGCGCTGGCCCGGCGAACCGGGGCCTGGGCTGACGAGGTCGTTCGCGACCGGCTTGCCGCGCTGATCGCCACCGAACGCGCACTCACCCTGACCAACCAGCGGTTCGAGGTCGCTCCCGACGCCAAAGGCTCGATCACCAAACTGCTGCAATCCGAACTGTCCCAGCGCATCAGCGAGCTGGGCTTCGAGATCGCCGGGCCCGCGGGCGCCTACTGGGACGGCGACTCCGAACCGGCGGAGACGCATGCGCTGCTGGACAGCCGTCGCCTCACCGTCGCCGGTGGAACCTCGGAGATTCAGCGCAACATCATCGCCGAGCGGGTGCTCGGACTGGATCGCGAACCCGACTTGGAGCGCGGCCGGCCCTGGCGGGAACTGCGGCGGGGCTGAGATGCCGACCGTCACCGTCAAGCCCTCGGGCGTCCAGTTCACCGCGGAGCCGGGGCAGACCATCATGGCTGCCGGGCAGCAGGCCGGGTACCGCTGGCCCACCATCTGCGGCGGCAACGGTGAATGCCTGGTGTGCCATGTCGAGGTGCTCGATCACCCCGAGTCGCTGTCGCCGCCGAGCGATGAGGAAGCCAAAGCGGTAGCGGGACTTTCGGGCGACCACGGTGGGCGCGGCGACCACGTCCGGCTGGCCTGTCAGGCCGGGGTCCACGGCGACGTGGTGGTGCTCAAACGCGGCGTACGCGGAAAACCGAGGACAGGAGTGGAACTCAGATGAGCGCTGACCTCATCGATACCGAGATCATGCAGATGACCGACGCCGGACTGCGGCTGCTGGGCGGGCGCTGCCAGGACTGTGGTGAGACCGGGTTCCCGCGCCGGGACAGCTGCGGCAGCTGCGGCGCCGACGGGGTCGTCGAGGTCCAGCTGGCCACCCGCGGCGCCCTGTGGAGTTGGACCATCCAGCGGTTCCCGCCGCCGAGCCCGCCGTATGTGCCGACCGGCGACGACTTCACACCGTTCGGCCTGGGCTACGTCGAACTGCCCGGCGAGGTCATCGTCGAGACCCGCCTGTCCCGCGCTGACCCGGACCGGCTGCGGATCGGCATGCCGATGCAGCTGGTCGGCATCGAAGTGCCGACCGAAGAGGGAGCCACGGCAACGACCTTCGCCTTCGCGCCGGCGGAGACGGCAGGAGACGACCATGAGCAATGACGTAGCGATCGTCGGCATCGGATGCCGGCCCTTCGGCCGGTATCTGGACACCACCGCGCGCACAGAGGCCGTGCGCGCCGTGCGGATGGCTCTGCAGGACGCGGGTATCGGTTGGAGCGACGTCGATTACGCCGTCGGCGGCAGCATGGACGCAGGGTTGGCCGACACCCTGGTCGCCGATCTGGGTCTCACCGGGATCCCTTTCATCAACGTGCTCAACGGATGCGCCACCGGTACCAGTTCCCTGATCTGTGCGGTGCAGGCCATCTCCTCGGGTGCGGCGCAGACCGCGGTGGTGGTCGGTTTCGACTCGCACCCGCGCGGCGCGTTCGCCATCCGCCCGGAGGCGCTCGGCCTCGGGCAGTGGTACGGCACCACCGGTCTGGCCATGACGTCGCAGTTCTTCGCGCTGAAGATTCAACGCTATCTGCACGAGTACGGATTGCCGGAGCGCCTGTTGGAGACCGTCGCCAGCAAGGCATTCCGCAACGGCGCGCTCAATCCCAACGCCTGGCGGCGCAAACCGCTGAGCGAGGCCGACGTGCGCAACTCGATGATGCTGTCGGACCCGCTGCGCCAATACATGCTGTGCTCGCCGGGCGACGGCGCCACCGCTTTGGTGCTGAGCAGCGCCGCGCACGCCAAGCGGCATCGCGCCGACCCGGTCTACATCGCCGGCACCGCGGTGCGGACCCGTCGGCCCGGTTCGTTCGAGGTGCTCAGTCCCTCGCTGTCGGTGCGCCGCGGCGTGAGCCCCAGCGTCGACGCCGCCAAGGCGGCATTCGAGGCGGCCGGCGTGGCGCCCACCGATGTCGATGTGGCGCAGCTTCAGGACACCGACGCCGGAGCAGAGCTCATCCACCTCGCCGAGACCGGCCTGTGCGAACACGGCGCGCAGACCGAGCTCTACGACTCGGGTGCCACCGAGCTGACCGGGCGACTGCCGGTCAACACCGACGGCGGTTGCCTGGCCAACGGCGAGCCGATCGGGGCGTCGGGCCTGCGGCAGGGGCACGAGAACGTCCTGCAACTACGCGGGCAGGCCGGCGATCGCCAGATCGGCGGAACGCCCCGGGTCGGCTTTTCCCACGTTTATGGCGCACCCGGGCTCAGCGCGTGCACCGTGCTGACCCGGTGATCGGAGGAATCGTGAAAGTCACTGTCAACCCAGACCGTTGCGTCGGCCACGGGATCTGCGAATCGCTGGCCCCGGACGTCTTCGCCGTCGGCGACGACGGGCTGGCCCACGCGGCCGATCCCATCCCCCCCGGCCGGCACGAGGTGGTCGCCGAGGCGGTGGCCGCCTGCCCGAGCCAGGCACTCAACATCAGCGAATAGGAAGGCCGCGATGGATATCCGAATGCCCAAACTCGACGTCACGATGACCGAGGGCACGTTCATGGGTTGGTTGGTCCCAGACGGTCATCCGGTGGCCGAGGGCGAGGACCTCTACACCGTGGGTACCGACAAGGTCGAGACCGACATCCCGGCCCCGTGCGCCGGTATTCTGCGCCATGGCGCCGTCCAAGCCGACGAAACCTACCCGGTAGGCACCCCACTGGGTGCCATCGAATGAACGGAGGCATCGATGGCTGACCCGCGTTTTCGGGAAAGTCCGTTTCTGACCGGGCATCACCAGCCCAACCGGATGGAAGTCAGTGCTCCCGACCTGTTCGTCGAGGGCGAGCTGCCTGACGACCTGGCCGGGGTGTTCTACCGCAACGGTGCCGAACCGCTGTATCCGCCGACCGACGAGGATTACCACTGGTTCGACGGCGACGGCATGGTCTACGCGTTCTTCATCGAAGACGGCCGGGTGGCCATGCGCAGCCGCTGGGTCCGCACCGAAAAACTGGAGCTGGAGCTCAAGCACGGTCGGCGGCTGTTCGGGGTGCTCGACAATCCGGCCACGACCGACCCGCTGGCCCGGGGCACCCGCTACAACACCGCCAACACCAACATCATCCTGCACGGCGGGCGGCTGTTGGCGCTGATGGAAGGCGCGCCACCGGTCCGGCTGGAGCCGCGCACCCTGGACACCATCGGCGAAGAGCACTACGGCGGGGTGATCACCACCACGTTCTCGGCGCATCCGACGATCGACTACGCGACCGGTGAGCTGATCAACATCGGTTCGGTGCCCTACCGGCCGGGCGACGAACCGGCGATCCACTACGAGGTGGTGGGTTCAGACGGGGATCTGCTGCGCTACGAGGTCATTCCGATACCGCATCAGACCCTGATGCACACCTTCTTCGTCACCGAGAACCACGTGGTATTCCCGGTGACACCGCTGGACATCAGCGTGCAGCGGGCCATGGCCGGCGGGCCGATGGTGGCCTGGGACCCGGAACGGCCCACCAAACTGGGCGTCATGCCGCGCACCGGATCGGCGGCCGACGTGCGCTGGTTCGAAGCCGCGCCGCGGCACATGATGCATCAGGCCAACGTGTGGGAGGACAACGGCGGCCGCATCATCGCCGATGTCGCGGCCGCGGAGGGGACCGCGCTGTTTCCCGACGTCCACGGCAACCGGCGCTCGCACGCCGAGACCCAGCAGAGCCTGCGGCGCTGGACGATCGACCCGAGCGCCGGCACCGATGTGGTGGACGAGCGGATCATCAGCGACCATGACATCCAGTTCCCGCGTCCGGACGACCGGATGATGACCCGTGCGAGCCGAAACGTCTTCGCCAACAGCAACCTGCATTCGGTCGACGGGCGCGCCGACGGCATGGACTCGGTGCTGCGCGTCGACACCGAGACCGGGACCGAGGACGTCTACCACTTCGGTGACGGAGCTGCCGCTGGAGAGCTCATCTTCGCTCCCCGGATCGGCGGGCGAGACGAATCCGACGGCTACGCCGTGACATTGGTGCACCGGGCCGGGGCCGCCGAGACCGAGCTGGTGGTCTTCGACGCCGGCAGCCTCGCGGACGGGCCGCTGGCGCGGGTGCGCATCCCGTTCCGCATCCCGAGCGGATTCCACTGCAACTACTACAGCGCCGACAGTCCGCTCTATCGGCAAGCGCTGGGATAGCCGTGCCCGCACGCACGATCGACGTTCGCAACCCCGCCGATGGACTGGTGGTCGGACAAGTCGCCGATCACTCACGCGCCGAGGTCAGCGAAGCCGTGCGTAGGCTGCGCCGCCACCAGCCGCACTGGGAGCAGCTCGGCTTCGCCGCACGCGCGGACTGGCTGCTGCGCCTGCAGGACTGGTTGATCGACCACTCGGAGCGGCTGACCGACGTGGTGCAGTCCGAGACCGGCAAGACCCGCTTCGATGCGGCGATCGAAGTTCCCGCGGCGATCGACCTGGCCAAATACTGGGCGAGCCACGCCGGCGGCTTCCTGGCCGAGGAGCGCCCCACCCCGCAC
The DNA here is from genome assembly GCF_000972925.1 of Mycobacterium sp. UM_Kg1. Lineage (NCBI taxonomy): Bacteria > Bacillati > Actinomycetota > Actinomycetes > Mycobacteriales > Mycobacteriaceae > Mycobacterium > Mycobacterium sp. UM_Kg1. The sequence goes on from NZ_JRMK01000091.1 coordinate 12,863, forward strand.
AGCCCGATCGGGCTGACGAAGCGGCTGATCACCCGGTACCGGCCCTACCCGGTGGTCGGCATCGTCACGCCGTGGAACCTGCCGTTGCTCAACCCGTGCTTCGACATGTTCTCGGCGCTCATGGCCGGTGCGGCAGTGCTGGTGAAACCGTCGGAGGTGACCCCGCTGAGCGCCTGCGAACTGGCCCGCGGCTGGGCGGAGATCGGTGCCCCGCCGGTGTTCGCGGTGCTGACCGGCGGTGTGGAGACCGGGCGAGCGGTCGTCGACGAGGTCGACTACGTGCAGTTCACCGGATCCACCGCGACCGGGCGGGCGATCGCGTCGGCGTGCGGGGCATCGCTCAAGCCGTGCAGCCTGGAACTGGGCGGCAAGGATCCGGCGATCGTGCTGGCCGACGCCGACATCGACCGAACGGCGGCCGGGATCGTCTACGGAGGCTTGTTCAACTCCGGCCAGGTATGCATCTCGGTGGAACGGGTCTACGTCGAGGCGCAGGTGTACGACCGCTTCGTGGACTGCCTGGTCAAGCAGGTCCGAGAGCTCCGGCAGGGACACGACGGCCGCGGGTTCGACTTCGACATCGGCGCCATGGCGACGCCCGGGCAGTGCGATATCGTGACGCGGCACGTCGAAGATGCGGTGGCGCGCGGGGCGCGAATCCTGACCGGAGGCAAACCCGCCCGGTCCGGGGCGTTCTTCGAGCCGACCGTACTGGTCGACGTCGACCACTCGATGACGTGTATGACCGAGGAGACGTTCGGGCCGCTGCTGCCGGTGATCAAGGTCGCCGACGAGCACGAGGCGATCCGGTTGGCCAACGACTCCGACTACGGCCTGTCGGCCACCGTGTGGTGCGGGGATCGCCGGCGCGGTGAATCGGTGGCCCGCCAGCTCGAGGTCGGTGCGGTCAACATCAACGATGCGTTCGCCAACCTGGTCAACTTCGCGGTGCCGATGGGCGGCTGGAAGAACTCGGGGATGGGCGCCCGCTTCGGCGGCGCATCCGGAATCCGCAAATACTGTCGCCAACAAGCGATCCTGGTTCCCCGGGGTCCGGAGATGAAACGTGAACCGCTGTGGTATCCCGCTTCGAAGTCGCGCGCCCGCCTGGTGACGACGCTCATGCGGATCTTCGACGGGCGGGGCCGGCGCAGATTGCCGTTCAGGAAGGGTCAGTGATGGAAACCAGTGTGACGTGGGCACCCACCGATCTGATGCTCGGCGGGACCGCGACGCCGGCGGTCGCCGGGGGTCGCTTCGCGGTGTACAACCCGGCCACCGAAGGGGTTCTGGCCGAGATCGCCGACGCCGGCCCGGCCGACGCGGCGCGGGCTATGGACCTCGCCGCCGCCACCCAGGGCGCCTGGGCGGCAACGCCGGCCCGGCGCAGGGCCGAGATACTGCGACGTGCATTCGAACTCATCGAGCAGTACCGGGACCGGTTCGCGCTTTCGATCACGCTGGAAATGGGAAAGCCCTTGGCAGAGAGTCACGCCGAGGTCACCTACGGTGCAGAGTTTCTGCGGTGGTTCAGTGAAGAGGCGGTCCGGATCAACGGCCGCTACACCGCAGCGCCCTCAGGCAACGGCCGGATCCTGGTGGCCAAACAGCCCGTCGGTCCGACGCTGGCGATCACACCGTGGAACTTCCCGCTGGCCATGGGTACGCGCAAGGTGGCCGCAGCAGTGGCCGCCGGCTGCACCATGGTCGTCAAACCTGCGCCCGACACCCCGCTGACGATGCTGCTCTTCGCCGAGGTGATGGCCGAGGCCGGCCTGCCCGAGGGCGTGCTGTCGGTGCTGCCCACCTCGGATGCGGCTGCGGTGGCCGGGCCGCTGCTGGCCGATCCCCGACTGCGCAAGCTCACCTTCACCGGATCGACCGCGGTGGGCAAAAGCCTACTGGCGCAGGCCGCCGGCCGGGTGTTGCGAACCTCGATGGAACTCGGCGGCAATGCCCCCTTCGTGGTGTTCGCCGACGCGGATGTGGACGCAGCGGTGGAAGGCGCCCTGGCCGCCAAGATGCGCAACGGCGGAGAGGCCTGCACCGCGGCGAACCGCATTCACGTCGACAATGCGGTGCTCGAGGAGTTCACCGCCAAGCTCACCGCCCGGATGGCGAAGCTGACCCTCGGAGACGGCACGCAGGCCGGGGTCGACCTCGGCCCGCTGATCAACCAACGGCAGCGCAGCAAGGTCGGCGAACTGGTCGACGACGCGGTGGACCGGGGCGCGACACTGCTGCTGGGCGGGCAGCCGGTGCCGGGACCGGGCTACTTCTATCCGCCGACCGTGCTGACCGAGATCCCTTCCGGGGCCCGGCTGCTCACCGAGGAGGTGTTCGGTCCGGTCGCTGCCATAGCCGGATTCGACGGCGAAGAAGCGGGGGTGGCCGCGGCCAACGCGACCGAGTTCGGGCTGGCCGCCTATATCTACACCCGCGACCTGGATCGGGCACTGCGGGTGGCCGAGCGGGTCGAAAGCGGCATGGTCGGGGTCAACCGCGGCATCATCTCCGACCCCGCGGCTCCCTTCGGCGGGATCAAGGAGTCCGGGCTGGGCCGGGAGGGCGGCGCGGAGGGCATCGAGGAATACCTCGAGACCAAGTACATCGCGCTGACCTGAGCGGGGGAGCGGGCTACAGGTCCCAGCTGGGCAGCAGCCCGGCGGCCCGCACGTCGGCCAGCGACGGCGCGCCCGCATCCCGCTCGGAGAGCACCAGGGGATGCCGGTCGGGCCAGTCGATGCCGATCTCGGGGTCGGTGGCGCAGATGGTGTGCTCGCGCTGCGGAGCGTATTCGGCTGAGCACAGATACATGACCGTTGAATTGTCTTGCAAGGCAAGGAATCCGTGAGCCAGTCCGGCGGAAAGATACACCGATCTGCGCTCTGTGGCATCCAGCAGCACGGCATCCCAGCGACCATAGGTCGGGGAGCCGACCCGGATGTCGACGACCACGTCGAAGACCGAACCGGACACGCAGGTCACGTATTTGGCCTGTCCCGGCGGCAGTTGGGCGAAGTGCAGGCCGCGCAGCACGCCGGCGCGCGACACCGAGCAGTTGGCCTGGCGCAGGTCGAAGCGGTGCCCGGCGAACGCGGTGAACGCGCGGTCGGTGAACCATTCGAAGAACACGCCGCGGTCGTCGGCGTGCTGGGCCGGGGTGAGTTCCCAGGCGCCGGGGATCGTCAGTGCCCGCGCGTCCACGTCAGCGCCCCAGCGCGGTGTAGCGGGCCTCGGCGGCCTCTTTGAGCGGTCCCCACCAGTTTTCGTTGGCGCGGTACCAGTCGATGGTGTCGCGCAGGCCGGCCTCGAACTGCGTGTGCCGGGGCCGCCAGCCCAGTTCGTCGCGCAGTGTCGACGGGTCGATGGCGTAGCGCAGATCGTGGCCGGGCCGGTCGGCGACGTGGTCGAAGTCGTCGGGGTCGTGGCCCATCAGCCGCAGGATGGTCTGCAGCACACTGCGGTTGTCACGTTCGCCGTCGGCGCCGATCAGGTAGGTGGCACCCATGCGGCCGCCGGCGAGGATCTGCCAGACCGCACTGTTGTGGTCGTCGACGTGGATCCAGTCGCGCACGTGCGCGCCGCTGCCGTACAGCTTGGCCCGGCGCCCGGTCAGCAGGTTGGTGATCTGGCGCGGGATGAACTTCTCCACGTGCTGATACGGCCCGTAGTTGTTGGAGCAATTGGAGATCGTGGCCCGCACACCATAGGAGCGCACCCAGGAGCGCACCAGCAGGTCGGCGGCGGCCTTGGTCGAGGAGTAGGGACTGGACGGACGGTAGGGCGTCGTCTCGGTGAACCGGCCGGGGTCGTCGAGCGCCAGCTCGCCGTAGACCTCATCGGTGGAGACGTGGTGCAGCCGCACCTGGTGGGCGCGCACCGCCTCGAGCACGGTGAAGGTGCCGATCACGTTGGATCGCAGGAACGGCTCCGGATCGGCGAGCGCGTTGTCCACGTGGGTTTCGGCGGCGAAGTGCACCACCGCGTCGGTCGCCGGATCCAGCTCGGCGACCAGTTTGGACACCAGTGCCGCATCGGTGACGTCGCCCTGCACCAGCTGGAACTCGTCGGAGCGGGCATCGAGGCCGTCGAGCGATTCGCGGCTGCCGGCGTAGGTCAACGCGTCCAGCACGGTGATCGACGTGCCCGGACGCTGTGCCAGCGTGCCGCGCACGAAGTTCGCGCCGATGAATCCGGCGCCACCGGTCACCAGCAGACGCATGGGGAAACCATAACCGGCGGCGGCCCGGCGGCCTCTGGGCTGCTGCCCGGCGGTCACGGTTGCTCCAGGACCGCGATCAGCCGACGCAGGCCGCTCTGGAGCCGGGCCACCTCGTCAGCGCCCATCGTTGCCAGCTGGGTGCTGTGCGCCACGGCCGCTGCGCTGTTCATCCGCCCGAGGATCTGCGCGCCATCGTCGGTCAGGGTGAACAGCGGAGCGGTGCGGTGGTCGGGGTTGTCATGGGCGCTGAGCAGGCCGTGCCGGGAGAGCTCGTGCACGACCCGTTGGACGGCCTGACGTGCGGTTTCGAGGCGCCGGGCCGCCTGGGCCACCGTGCGCGGACCGTCGCTGAAGACCGAGAGCACCTGCCAACGTGCCTGGGTCTGGCCCTGGGCCTTCGCGATCTGCTCGCCGCGCCGCCTCGCCGCGCCGGCTGCCTGGTAGAGGTCGGCAATCAGCGTCGCCATCGGATCATGCATCGGACCTCCCGGCGGCCCCCACCCCGAATAATGACATCATGCTGTCAGGATGACAGGATAGTGCCGAATTGCGGCGACTGTGGGCGAGGAGTGCACATGAACACTGTCGAGCGACTGGCCCGCGCACAGCGTCACGGGATGCGCGTGCAACCCCCTACCCACGGATTCCCGCATCTGGCCGAGGCTCTGCGCCTGGCCGGCGTGCGGCGGAATCGCTTCGATGTCGCCTCAGGCGGTGCGCTCTATGAGATGGATGGTGGCGTCGTCTATCAGCCGGGAAACCCGTTGCACGCCGAGCCGGTCGCGGTGGCCGAATTCGACCAGCAGGCCCTGATCGCGGCGATCGACGCCGACAAAGCCGGCGCGATCAGCTTCCCGGAGTTCCTCCGCCGCTGCTGGGCAGCGGGCGTGGTCGGCTACGAGGTCGACACGATCAAACGCACCTGCACCTACTTCGGCGCCCCCGACGGCCAATACGTCGAAAGCTATCCGGCGGTGACTCTTGCCCCCGCCACGCCGGCCTAGGTGTACTGCCCAGACAGGTTGGTTGAGGAAGTGTGACGACTCGCTGTAGCGGTCGTTGAACGGGGAAGGTCTCCCGTCGTGGAGT
>NZ_JRMK01000092.1:0-18113 GCF_000972925.1 Mycobacterium sp. UM_Kg1
CCCTCCTTCGTCGAGCCTCACTGAACCGCCGGTCCCATGCGGCGGTCCCAGCTTCGCCCCTCCTTCGTCGAGCCTCACTGAACCGCCGGGTTTGGGCACCGCCACCGTCACCCCGGCGGCGTCGGCAGCGGCGATCAGCCGTTCCACCGGCTCAGCCCATCGGTGCGGCGCCAACCGGAATGTTCCCCAGTGAATCGGCACCAGCAGCCCGGGCGCCGAGCCGTTCAGATCGAGGTGCGCCCGGACCGCCTCCTCGGGGTTCATGTGGACATCCGGCCAGGCGCTGTTATAGGCCCCGATCGGCAACAGCGTCAGGTCGAACGGTCCATGGTCGGCACCGATGCGGGCAAAGCTGCCGGTGTAGCCGCTGTCGCCGCCGAAATAGACCCGGTGCCCTGGCCCGGTGATCGCCCACGACGCCCACAGCGTCTGGTTGCGCGTGAAGAAACGCCCGGAGAAGTGCCGCGCCGGGGTGCAGGTCACGGTGAGATCGCCGAGCGTGGTGTGCTCGTCCCAGTCGAGTTCGATGACCCGCTGCGCGGGGATGCCCCAGGCCCGCAGGTGCGCCCCGACGCCCAGCGGGACAACGAACGGTGCCCGCTGGCTGCGCGCGAGCGCGGTGACGGTGTCGATGTCGAGGTGGTCATAGTGGTCGTGGCTGATCACGATCGCGTCGACCGCCGGCAGCGCCCCGATTCCCACCGGCGGGGGGTGCAACCGTCGGGGCCCCACGGCGTCCGACGGCGAGCAGCGTTCACTCCAGACCGGGTCGGTCAGGACCCGGTAGCCGTCGATCTCCACCAGCGCGGTCGCGTGGCCCAGCCAGGTGACGGCCAGCGGCGCGGCGTCGATCCCGAAGTCGGGCTCTTCAAGCGGTATCGGCGCGCCCGGCCGCCGTCCGTCGCGGTCGGCGAACAACTCGCGCAGTATCAGCCGCCGTTGTTCGAGGTCCATGTTGACCACCGAGGCGCGTTCCAGGTTGTGGAAGACGCCGTCGCGGTAGTGGCTCGACCGGCCGGCCACCGCATCGATGGCGCTGGGCGCCGCTCCCAGCGCGGCGGGCGTGCCGCGTAGGGCGCGCAGCGTCCAGCCGCCGGCGGCCAGGGATGCTGTTGCCCCCGCCAGTCGAAGTGCACCGCGCAGCATGTGGTCGAGTCTATGGCGCTGCCCCGCCGTCCCGGTCCCGCCGCGCCCCCCATCACCGCGTCGCGGTCGACGCGTTTAGGCGCCCTGGAACTTCGGCGGCCGCTTCTGCACCCGCGCTACCTGGGCCTCGATGACGTCTTGGCTGCTCCAGGCCCGGTCGAACAGTTCCTTGTGGATCGGTTGCTGTTCCTCGTAGGCGCCGTCGTCGTTGAGCACCCGCTTGGCGTGCTGCAAGGCCAGTGGCGCCAGCCCGGCGATCTCATGCGCCCAGGCCTGCGCATCGGCGAGGGTGCCCAGCCGGTTGGCCATCCCGGTCAGCAGTGCCGTCTCGGCGGTCAGCTTCTCGGCGGTCAGCATCATCGCCCGCGCTCGGCCGTAGCCGGCCAGCGTGGACAGCCGGCGGATGCTCCAGTTGTCCAGCGCCAGGCCGTACTTGGCCACCGGGAACTGGAAGTACGCCTCCGGCGCCACCACCCGCAGGTCGCAGACCATGGCCAACTGCAGGCCGGCGCCGATCGCCGCCCCGTTGATGGCACCGATCACCGGCACCGGTACATCAGCGATGCTCTGGTGCAGGGCGAGCAGCTTGTCGGGGTAGTCCGCGGCGAAGGCGTCGCCGGACAGATCCGCGCCGGCGCAGAACACCGTGCCCTGCCCGGTCAGCACAATAGCCCGGACGTCGTGGTCGGCCGCGTCCACGATGGCCTCGCGCAGTTCCGTGACGAGCTGGGAGTTGAGTGCGTTGCGCCGCTCCGGACGCTGCAATTCGACAGTGGTGACGGCTTCGTCGCGGGTAACACCGATCATGGCATCCCAGCCTAATTACGCTTTGGGTGTGAGCCGGACCGGGGCCGACGAACTACGCGACGCCGTGTTGGACCGCGGCTCGTTCCTCAGCTGGGACGTCGAACCGCTGATCCTCCCCGTAGATGCCGGCTACGCCGCCGAGCTGGCCGCCGCCCGCCGGGCCACCGGGCGCGACGAAGCGGTGCTCACCGGCGAGGGCCGGATCAACGGCCGGCGGGTGGCGGTGATCGCCAGCGACTTCGACTTCCTGGCCGGCTCGATCGGGGTGGCGGCCGCCGAGCGGATCACCGCCGCGATCCGGCGGGCCACCGCCGAGCGGCTGCCCCTGCTGGCGTCGCCGAGTTCGGGCGGCACCCGGATGCAGGAGGGCACCGTCGCGTTCCTGCAGATGGTGAAGATCGCCGCCGCGGTGCAGCTGCACAAGCGCGCACACCTGCCCTACCTGGTCTATCTGCGCCACCCCACCACCGGCGGGGTGTTCGCCTCCTGGGGATCGCTGGGGCACGTCACGTTGGCCGAGCCCGGGGCGCTGGTGGGTTTTCTGGGCCCGCGCGTCTACGAACAGCTCTACGGCGCGCCGTTTCCGCCGGGCGTCCAGACCGCCGAGAACCTGGCTGCGCACGGCGTCATCGACGGCGTGATCCCGGTGAAGTGGCTGCGGCGCATCTGCGCGCGGGCGCTGAAGGTGCTGCTCGACGATCCGGGCCCGGCGCCGGCGCTGCCGGCCGCTGAGCCGATTCCCGACATCCCGGCGTGGGACTCGGTGTGCGCGTCGCGGCGTCCGGATCGGCCGGGGGTGGGGTTTCTGCTGCGGCACGGGGCCACCGAGCGGATTTTCCTGTCGGGCACCGGCAGCACCGAACGCGGCGCCACCATCCTGTTGGCACTGGCCCGGTTCGGCGGTCAGCCGGCGGTGGTCTTGGGGCAGCTCCGCGGCGCGGACCGCCTGACCGATCCGGTCGCGTTGCGCGATGCCCGCCGCGGCATGGCCCTGGCGGCGGGTCTGCGGCTGCCCCTGGTGCTGGTCATCGACACTCCCGGTCCCGCACTGTCGGTGGCGGCCGAGCAGGGCGGCCTGGCCGGCCAGATCGCGGCGTGCCTGGCCGAGCTGGTGACGCTTGAGGTGCCGACGGTGTCGGTGCTGCTGGGTCAAGGCAGTGGCGGTCCGGCGTTGGCGATGGTGCCGGCCGATCGGGTGCTGGCCGCGTTGCACGGCTGGCTGGCGCCGCTGCCGCCCGAGGGGGCCAGCGCCATCGTTTTCCGCGACACCGACCACGCCGCAGAGCTCTCCGCCGCCCAGGGCATCCGTTCGCGGGATCTGCAGCAGCACGGAATCGTGGATGTGATCGTGGGCGAGCACCCGGATGCCGCCGCGGAGCCGATCGACTTCGCCAAGCGGATGTCGCGGGCCATCGCCGTGGAGCTGCACGCGCTGCGCGAGCTGCCCGCCGAGGAGCGGCTGGCGGCCCGTCTGCAGCGCTATGGCCGCATCGGGTTGCCGGACTGATCGTCGAGACCGACGTTTCGCAGCGAAAGTGCGAGTGGCGACCGCCACAACGTCGGGCTCGTTGCGGCCGAGTTACCCGGTGATCATCGCGACCGCCACCGCGGCCAGAACCATTCCGGCCACCTGCCGCGGGCGCACCCGTTCCCGCAGGACCGCCACCGCCAGGATCACCGTGGCCGCCGGGTACAGCGAGATCAGCACGCTGGCCAGCGACAGCAACGAGAGCTGCAACGCGAAAAGCATGGTGACATTTGCGGCGGTGTCGAGCAGTGCGATAACGAAAGCCAGCCGCAGCGGCATGCCGGTCGGCACCCGAAGGTTGCGGCTCAGCGCTGCGACCGCGATCACCAGCACGGTGGCCGCCCCCCGCGCGAACAGCAGCGGCCACAGGCCGGCGTCCGCGGGCGTGCGGTCCAGGAAGACGAAGTTGAGCCCCAGCGCCACTCCCGAGGCGATGGTCAGCCAGACCACCCCGCGGGTCAGACCCTGGCGCGGGCCATCGCCGTCGCCGGCATGCCAGCTGATCAGCACCACCGCTCCCAGGGCCACCGCAATGCCCGCGCTGGCAAGCAGCCCGGGCCGCTCGCCCAGAATCCGCCCGACACACACCGGCACGCTGGCGTCCACCACAGCGGCCAGCGGCGACACCACCGAGATCGGGCCGGCGGCCATCGCCGCGTAGAACGACCAGATCCCCAGCGCCTGGCTGAGCCCGCCGAGCATGCCCAGGACAACGGCCGCCGTCGTGACCCGCCCGCCGCCGATCAGGGCGAGTACGCCCAGCATCACCATCGAGACCGGGGTGGACACCAGGACAACGCGAAGCGCAGCGACCCGCCGGGAAGCGACACCGCCCACGAAGTCGCTGACCCCGAAACTGGTCGCCGAAGCCAACGCCAAGCCCTGCGCTGCCGGCGAGCCGATCACGCCGCTACCCTGGCGGCCTCGGCAATCGTGGCGTCCTGAGCGTTCGATGTGACCGTCACGGCGGTGAGCCTAAGTGGGTGGCGCGCCCGCGCACCGCCGCGTTTGCAAGATCTTTGCGGCCTACGGCCCGATCTTTGCACGTCGTTGGATTCGAATTCGCCTGAATTTAATTTGCTGTCCCTGGCCCTGAACCGGTGTTTTCGGCCAAGGACCGTAGCCAGGCGCTGTGCAGGGCCGCGTAGTGGCCTTCGGCCCGGATCAGCTCCCCCGGCGGCCCGTCCTCGACGATCCGCCCGCCTTCGATCACCAGGACCCGATCGGCGATCTCAACCGTCGAGAGCCGATGGGCGATCACCAGGGCGGTCCGCCGGGCCAGCACGCTGCGCAGCGCCTGCTGCACCATCCGCTCGCCGGGGATGTCCAGCGCCGAGGTCGCCTCGTCGAGGATCAGCACCGCCGGGTCGGCGAGGAAAGCGCGGGCGAAAGCGACCAGCTGGCGTTGGCCGGCCGACAGTCGCCCGCCGCGTTGGGCGACCTCGGTGGCGTAGCCGTCCGGCAGCGCGGTGACGAACGCGTCGGCGCCCACGCTGCGCGCCGCAGCGGCCACCTGCGCGTCGGTGGCCCCGGGGCTGCCGAACCGGATGTTGTCCGCGACGGTCCCGGCGAACAGGAAGTTCTCCTGGGTGACCATCACCACGTGTCGCCGCAGCGTCGCCTGGGTGAGCGCACGCAGGTCGACGCCGTCGAGTGTCACTGCTCCCGACACCGGGTCGTAGAACCGGGCGATCAGTTTGGCGATGGTGGACTTGCCGGCGCCGCTGTCGCCGACCAGCGCAACGGTCTGGCCGGCTGGGATGTGCAGCGACAGCCCCGCCAGCACCGATTGACCGTCCCGGTAGCCGAAATGGACATCGGTCAACGCGATCTCGCCGCGTACCGGCTCGGGGAGGCGGGCCGTCTGCGGGGCGGGCGGATCGGTGACCGTGGGTGTTTCGGCGAGCACACCGGCCAGCTTCTGCAGCGCTGACGTCGCCGAGGAGAAGATGTTGAGGAACTGGCTGATGTCCTGCATCGGGTCGAAGAACATCCGCAGATACAGCAGGAACGCGGTGAACGTCCCGATCGTCATGTGCCCATGCAGGACCCGCCAGCCCCCGTAGAGCAGCACCACCCCGGTGGTGAGGTTGCCTACCAGTTTGATGCCCGGACTGAAGATCGCAACGAGTTTGAACGCCTGCTCGTTGACCGCGCGGTAGCGGTCGGCGACGTCGGCGAAGTCCTGCTGATTGCGGTCCTCGCAGCGGTAGGCCTGGACCGCCTTGATCCCGATCATGGTCTCGGTGAACTTCACGATCACCCGTGCGGCCTGCTCGCGGACCGCGGTATAGGTCTTGGCGGACTCGCCCTGGAACCAGCGCAGCAGCCCCACCAGCGCCGGGAAGGCGGTCAAACACATTAGGCCCAGGCGCCAGTCCAGGATGACGAGCAGCACCGCGGTGCCTGCCATCGTCAGCGCGGCACTGATCAGCCCGTCGAGCCCGGACTGCAGCAGCTCCTGGATCGCATCGACGTCGTTGGTCAGCCGGCTCACCACGCGGCCCGAGGTGTAGCGCTCGTGGAACGCCACGTCCAGCTGCTGGAAATGCCGGAACACCCGCCGCCGCAACGCCAACAGCACCTGCTGGCCGATCCTGCCCGACCACTGCAGGAACACCATCCGGGTGCCGGCCTGGGTGAGCACCACCAGGGCGAGCGCACCCACGATGACACCGAGCTCCCGGGTCGAGCCGTCCTGGGCGATCGGCGGGATACCCCGGTCGATACCCCGCTGCGCCAGCAGCGGCACCGCCAGCCGGGCGGCGTTTTCGACCACGACGGCCAACGCCAACAGCAGCGCCGCCGCCCGGTAGGGACGCAACACCGACCACAGCAGCGCCCGCGCCGCCGCCCGGCCCGGCTCGGGCGTCACCGCCGCGCCCAGTCGACGAGGTGTTCGGCGCCGTCGTCGAGCTCGTCGTCGGCGGCCAGCAGCGAGCGGTAGCGCGGTACCCGGCCCAGCAGCTCGGCGTGGGTGCCGACGGCGGTGATGGTGCCGTCCTCGACCAGCGCCACCCGATCGGCCAGCGCCAGGGTGGACGCCCGGTTGGCCACCACCACCCCGGTGATCGGCGGGCGGTCCGGGCCCGCGGCGCTGCCCAGCACCCCGCGCAGCGCCGCGGTCACGGCGGCTTCGGTGTGCACGTCCAGGGCGGACAGCGTGTCGTCGAGCACCAGGATGGTGGGCGCCGCGACCAGCGCCCGCGCCAGCGACAGCCGTTGACGCTGTCCGCCCGACAGGCTCATGCCCTGCTCCCCGATCCGGGTGTCCAGCCCGGCCGGCAGGTCGTAGACGAAATCCGCGGCGGCCACCGCCAGGGCGCGGGCCAGCTCCGCGTCGTCGGCGTCGGGCCGGCCGAGCCGCAGGTTCTCGGCCACCGACATCGAGAACAGGGTGGGGTCGTCGAAGGCGGTCACCACCGCCGTGCGCAACGCCGCCAGGGTCAGCGTCCGGATGTCGCGGCCGCCGATGAGGATCTGTCCCTCACCGACGTCGTAGAGGCGCGACAGCAGCATCGCCAGCACCGACTTGCCGGATCCGGTGGCGCCCACCAGGGCGACGGTCTCGCCCGGCTCGATCACCAGGTTGACGCCGCGCAGCACCCACGGCGCATCGGGTCCGGCCGCCTCGAAGCGGAAGCCGACGTCGCGCAACTCCACCCGGCCCGCCGGGGGCACCGGATCGCCGCCGCCGGTGATCGCCAGCGGCGCCCGGAATATCTCGGTGATGCGATCCGCGGCGGTCATCGCCTCGTGGGTGGCCGACAGTAGGAAGCCCAGCGCCGACAGCGGCCAGATGAGCGACAGCATCATCGTGATGAACGCGACCAGGGTGCCCATCGTGACCAGGTGGTGCCCGGCGGCGTAGGCGCCCAACGCCACCACTGAGATCAGGGTGAAGTTCGGGATCACCTCCAGCAGCGTCCAGAACTTCGACGACACCCGCACCTTGGCGACGCCGAGGTCGCGCAGGGCGGTTGCCTGCTCGTCGAAGCGTTTGAAGACGTAGTCCTCGCGTCCGAACGCCTTGATGGTGCGAAGGCCCGCGGCGGACTCCTCGACCGCGGTGGCCACCTGGCCGGCCTGGTCCTGCGCTCGGCGAGTCAGCCGGGTGTACTGACGCCGGAAGTGCTGCACGGCCAGCATCACCGGCACCAGCGAGGTGCACACCACCACGCCCAACGGCCAATACAGCACCAGCAGAATCGCCGTCACAACGAGGATCTGCACGGTGTTGAGCAGCAGAAACAACGCGACGAATGACAGGAAGCGCCGAACCGCGGACAGATCGTTCATGATCCGCGACAACAACTGCCCGGACTGCCAGCGATTGTGGAAGGTCAGCGGCAGTATCTGCAGCCGGGCGAACAGGTCCGTGCGGATGTCGGCTTCCACGCCCATGGTGGCGTGCGCGATCAGCCAGCGCCGGACGAACCACAGCAGTGCCTCGGTGACCCCGAGCGCGGTGGCCGCCGTGCCCAGCACCCACAGCCCCGCCTGGTCGCGGTGCAGCACCGGCCCGTCGATCACGGCCTTGGTCATCAGCGGAATCACCACGGTGGCCACCAAGCCGAGCACGGCGACCGTCACCATCGTGATCCACCGCGCCCGGTAGGGGCGCAGATAGGGCAGCAGGCTGCGCAGCGCCGAGGCCGAGGTCACGCAATCGACCCTAGAATGACCGCGGCCGCCCCGGGGGGCGCGAGTGCGGCGCGGCGGCGGACGCCGTGAAACGGATCTCTGGCGCATCCCGCGCTCGGCGGGCGCGTTCAGGCAAAATGGCGCCATGGACAACGGCGCCGCAGCCCCGGCATCACCCAAGGTATTGGTCGTCGACGACGACTCCGACGTGCTCGCCTCGCTGGAACGCGGACTGCGACTGTCCGGATTCGAGGTGTCCACGGCGGCCGACGGCGCCGAGGCGTTGCGCAGCGCGAAGGAGACCCGACCCGACGCCATCGTCCTGGACATCAACATGCCGGTGCTCGACGGGGTGAGCGTCGTGACGGCGCTGCGGGCCATGGGCGACGACGTGCCGGTCTGTGTGCTGTCCGCGCGCAGCTCGGTCGACGACCGGGTCGCCGGGCTGGAGGCCGGCGCCGACGACTACCTGGTCAAGCCGTTCGTGCTCGCCGAGCTGGTGGCCCGGGTCCGGGCGATGCTGCGCCGGCGGGGGGCGGCGGCCAGCTCCTCCTCCGAGACCATCACGGTGGGTCCCCTCGAGGTCGACATCCCGGGCCGGCGTGCCCGGGTCAAGGGTGTGGACGTGGACCTGACCAAGCGGGAGTTCGACCTGTTGGCCGTGCTCGCCGAACACAAGACCGCGGTGCTGTCGCGCGCGCAGCTGCTCGAGCTGGTCTGGGGCTACGACTTCGCCGCCGACACCAATGTGGTCGACGTGTTCATCGGCTATCTGCGGCGCAAACTCGAAGCCGGCGGCGCGCCGCGGCTGCTGCACACCGTTCGCGGGGTCGGCTTCGTCCTGCGAACACAGTGAAGGCAAGCGTGAACCTCATGAAGCTGCTCCGGCGGATCTTCGCCCGAACGCCGTCACTGCGGACCCGGGTGATGCTGGCCACGGCGATCGGCACCGCGATCGTGACGGTGATCATCGGCGCCATCGTGTGGGTCGGGATCACCAACGACCGCAAGTACTGGCTGGACCGGCGCCTCGACGAGGCCGCCGGGCTGACCGTGCCGCTGATCGGTCTGGGTGAACTGCCCCGGTCGGCCGGAACCACCGACGCGGTGATCACGCTGCGGCGCGCCAACGAGGTGACCTCGAACTCCGCGGTGGTGCTGCCGGAGCTCAAACCGGGCTACGCCGACACCGAGATCGACGGCGTGCGCTACCGGGTGCGGACCGTCGACATTCCCGGTCCGGGGCCACGGTCGCTGGCCGTGGGCGCCACCTACGACGCCACTCTTGCCGACACCAACAACCTGCACCGCCGGGTGATCCTGCTGTGCACGGCCGCGATCGGCGCGGCCGCGCTGCTGGGCTGGCTGTTGACGGCGTTCGCCGTGCGGCCCCTGCGCCGGCTGGCGCAGCAGGCCCGGTCGATCGACGCCGGCGACGAACGGCCCGACATCGAGGTGCGCGGCGCCACCGAGGCGGTGGAGATCGCCGAGGCGATGCGCGGCATGTTGCAGCGGATCTGGACCGAACAGGACCGGACCAAGGAGGCGCTGGCCTCGGCACGTGACTTCGCCGCCGTCTCCTCGCATGAGCTGCGCACTCCGCTGACCGCCATGCGGACCAACCTCGAAGTGCTGACCACCCTGGACCTGCCCGACGATCAGCGCAAGGAAGTGCTGCACGACGTCGTGCGGACCCAGACCCGGATCGAGGCGACGCTCTCGGCCCTGGAGCGGCTGGCGCAGGGCGAACTGTCCACCTCCGACGACCACGTGCCGGTCGACATCACCGACCTGCTCGACCGGGCGGCCCACGACGCGATGCGGGTGTTCCCCGACTTGAATGTGTCGCTGGTGCCGTCGCCCACCTGCATCATCGTCGGCCTTCCGGCGGGGCTGCGGCTGGCGGTGGACAACGCGATCGCCAACGCGGTCAAACACGGCAACGCCACCGAGGTGCAGTTGTCGGCGGTCACCTCCCGCGAGGGCGTGGAGATCGCCATCGACGACAACGGCGGCGGGGTGCCCGAAGACGAGCGCCGCGTCGTCTTCGAGCGCTTCTCGCGCGGATCGACGGCTTCGCATTCGGGCTCCGGGCTGGGCCTGGCGCTGGTGGCCCAGCAGGCCGAACTGCACGGTGGCACGGCGTCCCTGCACGACAGCCCGCTGGGTGGGGCCCGGCTGCTGCTGCAACTGCCGCCACCGCGCTGAGCGCGCCGGCGATCAGTCGCCGGCGGGCCGCTCCGCGCGGGGCGAGCCGGTCGCGATGTCGTTGACGACGTGGTCGCGGCCCCAGGCGTCCTGTGCCGCGTCCTGAACGGCGGTGGCCTGCCCGGCCGTGGCCGCGGTGCCGCCCAGCCGCACGGTTGCGCCGTCGAAAGCCATGGTGAAGTCGTCTATTGCGGCCGCCGCCTCGAAGACCGGGCCCACTCCCGACAGGTCGATGCTCGGCGCCGCGGGCGTCACCCCGAGTCGGTCGACGACGGTGAGGTCCTCACTGGAGCCGTACACCGCATCCAGCAGCGCACGCCGGGCGGCCGGATCGGCCACGTCGCCGGCCAGGGTGACCTCACTGCCGCGCCGGATCACCGCCACCGGTTCGGGGCGCCCCGCCGCCAGCTCGGGATCCGCGGCGGGCTGGGGCGCACGCTG
Source organism: Mycobacterium sp. UM_Kg1 (assembly GCF_000972925.1). Lineage (NCBI taxonomy): Bacteria > Bacillati > Actinomycetota > Actinomycetes > Mycobacteriales > Mycobacteriaceae > Mycobacterium > Mycobacterium sp. UM_Kg1. The sequence goes on from NZ_JRMK01000092.1 coordinate 10,775, forward strand.
CAGCAGCCCGTATCCGATCGCGGCAAGCAGCGCCGTGGCCAGCGCCGTGGCGATCAGCCGGGCACGCACTCAGCGGGTGCCGAGTAGATCGATCACAAACACCAGGGTCTTGCCGGCCAACGGGTGCCCGGTGCCGGCCGGGCCGTAGGCCAGCTCCGGCGGGATCACCAACTGCCGGCGACCGCCCACCTTCATCCCGGGAATGCCGTCCTGCCAGCCGGCGATGAGACCGTCCAGTGGAAACTCCAGCGATTCACCGCGGTTCCAGGAGCTGTCGAACTCCGCGCCGGTGTCGTAGTCGACACCGAGGTAGTGCACGTTGACGAGCGCCCCGGGGGTGGCGGCGTCGCCTTCTCCCACCACGATGTCCTCGATGACCAGTTCGGCGGGCGCCGGGCCGGCCGGAACGGTGATCTGCGGCTTACCGGAATCGGACACGATGGTCACCGCCCGCCGATGCCGACGTAGTCGCGCTCGGTGGCACCGGTGTACACCTGGCGGGGGCGGCCGATCTTGGAATCGCCCTCGTCGTGCATCTCGCGCCAGTGCGCGATCCAGCCGGGCAGCCGGCCCAGCGCGAACAGCACCGTGAACATCTGGGCCGGGAAGCCGATCGCCCGGTAGATCAGGCCGGTGTAGAAGTCGACGTTCGGGTAGAGCTTGCGCTCGACGAAGTAGTCGTCGGTGAGCGCAGCCTCTTCGAGGTCCTTGGCGATGTTGAGCAGTTCGTCGTCGCCGCCGAGCTTGCCGAGGATCTTGTCGGCCTGCTCCTTGACGATGCGCGCCCGCGGGTCGTAGTTCTTGTAGACCCGGTGGCCGAAGCCCATCAGCTTGACGCCGTCTTCGCGGTTCTTGACCTTGCGCACGAAGTCGGTGACATTGCCGTTCTGCTCGTCGCGGATCTGCTCGAGCATCTCCAGCACCGCCTGGTTGGCGCCGCCGTGCAGCGGGCCCCACAGCGCGTTGATGCCACCGGAGATCGAGGTGAACAGGTTGGCCCGCGACGAGCCCACCAGGCGCACCGTGGACGTCGAACAGTTCTGCTCGTGGTCGGCGTGCAGGATGAACAGCATGTCCAGGGCGCGAACCACCTCGGGGTCGGCCTCGTAGGGCTCGGCGGGCAGGCCGAACGTCATCCGCAGGAAGTTCTCCACCAGGGAAAGCGAGTTGTCCGGGTACAGGAACGGCTGCCCGGAGGACTTCTTGTAGGCGTAGGCGGCGATGGTAGGCAGCTTGCCCAGCAGCCGGATGGTCGACAGTTCGACCTGGTCGTTGTCGGAGGGGTCCAGCGAGTCCTGGTAGTAGGCGCTCAGCGCGTTGACCACGCTGGACAGCACCGGCATCGGGTGGGCGTTACGGGGGAAGCCGTCGAAGAACCTCTTCAGGTCCTCGTGCAGCATGGTGTGCCGCTGGATCCGGCCGGTGAACGCGGCCAGCTGCTCGGCGCTGGGCAGCTCACCGTAGATCAGCAGGTAGCTGACCTCGATGAAGGTCGACTTCTCGGCCAGCTGCTCGATCGGGTAGCCGCGGTACCGCAGGATGCCGGCGTCCCCGTCGATGTAGGTGATGGCGCTCTTGACCGGCGAGGTGTTGGCGTAGCCGTTGTCGAACGTGGTGTAGCCGGTCTTGGCCAGCAGCGAACCGATGGCAAGCGCGTCGGATCCCTCGGTCGCCTTGACGATCGGCAGTTCTAGCTCGCCGCCCGGATACCGGAGAGTGGCGGTGTCATCGGTTGCGGCCACAGGGAACCCCTTTGCGCTATTCGGCTGAACAGATAGAACGTGTATAGGAAAAGGTAGTCGGTTCTGGGCCGGCGCGCCCGCCCGGGGGCGGGGTATGTGCTATCGCCCATCCGGCGAGGATCGTTGCCGGCCTTCGGCGGGCCGGCGATAGTGCAGAAATGCGGGCGCTGCCAGCGCCGCAAGCAGCACCCCCAGCACCACCAGAGCCCCGCCGCCGGCGGCCGCCGCGGCGGTGCCCACCACCGCCCCGGCGGCGCCGTGCACGGCATCGGCGAGCCGGGGGCCGCCGGCGACGATCACGATGAACACGCCCTGCAGCCGGCCCCGGATCTCGTCGGAGGCGGCCTGCTGCAGCATGGTCGAACGGAACGCCGCCGAGACCATGTCCGCGGCGCCCCCGACCGCCAGGAACGCCAGCGCCACCCACAGCACCGGGCCGGCATGGCCACCGGCGTGGGCGACGGCGAGCCCGAAGCCGATCATGGCCACACCCCAGACCACGATCGCGGCGACCACGGCCAGGCCCTGCCGGGTGATCCGGGGCAACCAGCCAGAGAACACCCCACCGAGCACGGCGCCGGCCGACATCGCCGCGGCCAGCAGGGCCATGGTGGTTCCGCCCTCGACCGGGCCGCCGAAGTTCACGCTCGCGATCTGGGGAAACAGCGCCCGCGGCATCCCGAGGACCATCGCGATCAGGTCCACGACGAACGACATCAGCACCACGGTGTTGCCGGCCAGGTGACGGAACCCGTCCAGCACGGCCGCGATCCCGAAGCCGGACGGCCCGGCCGATTCCGCCGGCGGCATCGGGGCCAGCCGGAAGGTCGCCCAGATCGGGAAGATGCAGGCGGCCGCGTCGATCAGATACAGGGTCGACAGGTCCACCCAGCCCAGCAGCAGACCGGCCAGCAGCGGCCCGACGATGGCACCGAACTGCATGACGGTCATGTTGAGCGAATTGGCGGCGGGCAGATCCTTGCCGGCCACCAACCGTGGAATCGCCGCGGATCTGGTCGGGGCGTTGACGGCGTAGAAACCCTGCTGCACGCCCAGCAGCACGAGCACCACCCAGACGTTGTCCACGGCGGCCGCGGCCTGCCACCACAGCAGCAGCGAGGCGCCCGCCAGCCCGCAGGAGGCGATGATCAACAGCTTGCGGCGATCCATGGCGTCGGCCCAGGCACCGCCGAGCAGACCGAAGACAATCAGCGGAACCAGCGCGAACAGTCCGGACAACCCGACATAGGCCGAGCTTCGGGTCAGCGCATAGATCTGCACCGGGACGGCGAAGATGGTGAGGTTCGCACCGATGACGGTCGGGATGCCGGCCAGCCACAAACGCCGGAAGCCAGGACTGCGCAGCGGAGTGGTGTCAGCGAAAATCCTCACCGCGGCAGCCTCACGGCTGGAGCCGCTCCACCGCCCCACCGGTCACCCGAATCCGGTTGTGCAACCGGCCTTCCCGGCCCTGCCAGAATTCCACCACTTCCGGGGCGATCCGGTAACCGCGCCAGTTGGCCGGGGCGGGGATCGATTCGATGCCGGCGAACTGGGCCGTCACCGCGTCCAGCTGTGCCAGCAGTGCGGCGCGCGATGCGATCGGTTGCGATTGCGCCGAGGCGCAGAAACCCAGCTGCGATGCCCGCGGGCGGTGTTCCCAGTACTGCGCGCTGACCGTCTCGTCGAGCTGGGTGACCGGCCCGCGAACATGGACCTGCCGGCCCAGCTGGTACCAGGGGAACGTCGCTGCGGCGTAGGGGGTGGCGGCCAGTTCCGCGGCCTTGGCGGAATCGGAGTCGGTGAAGAAGGTCACACCGTTCTCGTCGAGGTTCTTGCACAGCACGGATCGGCTGACGGGGCGGCCCGCGTCGACGGTGGACAGCACCATCGCGTTGGGCTCGGCGATCCCGGCCCGCTCGGCATCACCGATCCAATTGCGCAGCAGAACCTCCCAGCCCTCCCCGAGCCAGTCCACGTCGAGGTCGCCGCTGTTGTCCTTCTCCTGATACTCCACTCGCATCGCCGCCAGGTGCTCGTTGTCGGGGCCCGTACTGTGCACCGCCCAACGCTACGCCCGGCGCCCACCCGGCGGCCTTACCGGCCGGTAGCAACCGCCGGTCGCCGGGGTGGAAGAATCCGGAGCATGACTGCTGCGGTACCGGAGAATTTTGTCGCCGGCCTGGAAGGCACAGTGGCCTTCACCACCGAAATCGCCGAACCTGACAAGGATGGCGGCGCGCTGCGTTACCGCGGCGTCGACATCGAGGACCTCGCCGGCAAGGTCGGTTTCGGCGACGTGTGGGCCCTGCTGGTCGACGGCGACTTCAACCGCCCGCTCTCCCCTGCCGAACCGCTGGAGCTGCCGGTGCGCACCGGCGACGTCCGGGTCGACGCTCAGGCCGGAGTGGCGATGCTGGCCCCGCAGTGGGGTTTTCAGCCGTTGCTGGACACCGACGACGCCACCGCCCGCGACCAGCTCGCTCGCGCCTCGGTGATGGTGCTGTCCTATGTCGCCCAGTCGGCTCGCGGCCAGCAGGCCGCGGTGTCGCAGCAGACGATCGATTCGTGTTCCACCATCACCGAGCGGTTCATGACCCGCTGGCGCGGTGAGCCCGACCCGCGCCACACCGAGGCGATCGACGCCTACTGGGTCTCGGCGGCCGAGCACGGGATGAACGCCTCGACCTTCACCGCCCGCGTCATCGCCTCCACCGGAGCCGATGTCGGCGCGGCCCTGTCCGGGGCGATCGGCGCGATGAGCGGCCCCCTGCACGGCGGCGCGCCGGCCCGCGTCATTCCGATGATCGCCGAGGCGGAACGCACCGGTGATGCGCGCGCCGTGGTCAAGGGCATCCTGGACCGGCGCGAGAAGCTGATGGGTTTTGGGCACCGGGTGTATCGCGCGGAGGACCCCCGCGCCCGGGTGCTGCGGGCCACCGCCAAGCGACTGTCCGCCCCGCGCTTCGAGGTGGCCGCGGCGCTGGAGCAAGCGGCGCTGACCGAGCTTCGGGAGCGTCGCCCGGATCGGGCCATCGAGACCAACGTGGAGTTCTGGGCGGCGGTGATTCTGGACTTCGCCGAGGTGCCCCCGGCGATGATGCCGGCGATGTTCACCTGCGGCCGCACCGCGGGCTGGTGCGCCCACATCATGGAGCAGAAGCGGCTGGGCAAGCTGGTGCGCCCGTCGGCGATCTACGTCGGGCCCGGGCCGCGCAGCGCGGCTTCCGTTGCCGGCTGGGAGCGCATCGCCTCCGCCTGACCCGGGCCTGCGCTCCTCCCTGCGCCGAACGTGTAATCAGCCCGAGATTCTGGGCGGATTCTCGCCCTCAGTACACGCTCGGCGAAGCGCGAGTCAGTACGTCAGCGGCGCCGCAACGCGCCGAGCAGGTTCTGCAGCAGCGGCAGGCTCGAGTGGTCCTTGACCTCGTCGAGCATGTCGGGGACCCGGGTGAACTTCACCCGCGGCCGGCCCTGGGCTTGTCCGCGCTCGACTTCGGCGTGGTCGATCGCCTTCCATCCGGCGGCGTCGATGACGTCGGGCTGGCGGGCATGCACCATTCGGGCCACCGCCCGCGGCCCGGCCGCCGGTTCGGTCAGCAGGCCCGCGTTGTAGTCGGAGGCCAGCGTCTGGATGGTCTTGAGCGAGTCAGCCTTGTTCGAGCCGATGAAACCGTTGGTGCCGCGCTTGATCCAGCCTGAGACATAGGCGCCCGGAACGCGCCGCCCGGTCGCCGGGTCGATAACGCGCCCGCCTTCGTTGGGGACCACGCCGGCCACGTCGTCGAAGGGCAGGTCGGCGATGGGCGTGCCGTGGTAACCGATGGACGTCAGCACCATACCGGCGTCGATACGCCGCACCTGATCGGTCCCTGTGACCGTGAATTCCATTGCTTCACAACGGCTGTCGCCGAGAACTCGGGCCGGGGTCAGCCCGTAGGCGAACCGGATCCGGGGTCGGGTGACCGGCGCGCTCGCATCGCCGAGCTTGGCCAGCACCTCGAGCTTCTGGCGGGTCAACATGTCTTGGTCCGCGGCCAGATCCTCGCGCACCCGGGCGTGGTCTTCGGCATCGAGTACCACCTCGGCCACCTGCGTCAGCCCCACCAATTCGGGCAGGGTGAACGCTGAGGCGGCCGGCCCGCGCCGAGCGACGATCACCACTTCCTGAACCGACGAGTCGCGCAGCGCCGCCAGCGCATAGTCGGCGATGTCGGTGTGGGCCAGCCGATCCGGGTCGGCGGTGAGGATGCGCGCCACGTCCAGGGCCACGTTGCCGTTGCCCACGATCACCACCCGCTCACCACTGAGGTCGACGGACAGCTCGGCGAAGTCGGGATGCCCGTTGTACCAGCCGACGATCTCGGTCGCCGTGCCCGTCCCGGGCAGCCCCATGCCGTCGACCTCCAGCCGCTTGTCGTGCAGCGCGCCGGAGGCGTAGAGCACGGCGTGATGGTGCTGCAGCAGGTCGGCGTGACTCAGATGCCTGCCCACCTCGACGTTGAGGAAGAACTGGAACCCGCGGCGCCGGGTGATCTGGTCGAACAGCCGGGTGGCGAGCTTGGTGCGCTGGTGATCTGGAGCGACGCCGGCGCGCACCAGGCCGTAGGGGGTGGGCAGCTTCTCGAACATGTTCACCAGCACGCCCGGCTGGGTCAGCAACTCGTCGGCGGCGTACATGGCGGCGGGGCCGGAACCGACGATGGCCACCGTGAGCGGATACTTACCCCGCTGCGGCACCTCGGCGGCCGGCAGGATGGGAGCCAGTTTGGAGGTCGGCGGCAGCTTCACACCCGCGGGACGTTCGGGGTAGAAGGACTTGTTGATCTCCACGAACGGCAGCTGCTCGGTGACCACCTTGGTGTGCGGGACGATCGCGTCGACCGGGCAGGCCCGCACGCAGGCCCCGCAGTCCACGCACGCATCCGGGTCGATGTAGAGCATCTCCGAGGTGGCGAAACCCGGTTCGTCGGGCGTGGGGTGAATACAGTTGACCGGGCAGGCGAAAACACAGGACGCGTCGTTACAACACGCCTGGGTGATTACATGTGGCATGGCGCGCGGTGCCGCTACGCGACCGAGGCCGTGGCCACCGGGGTGAGGTGTTTGCGCTGCGGCTGGCTGCGGAACCTCGACGGCGCACCGTGGATGCGGCAGATCCGCCAGACCAGTTTGGCCACCGGGTTCATCAGACCGGTGTCGTGACAGAGCATCCGGACGTCGCCGAACATGTCCTGAAGCATCTGCCGGGCTTCCACCGACCGGAAGAAGATGTCCTTGCGCACCGCGCGCGGAATATCGAACTCGCTCCAGAAAGCCTTGGGCGGCACCACGATCGCCGAGCACAGAATCCGCATCACGATCGGCACGTACAGCGACAGCGCGAACCGCTGACGGCGCGGCAGACGCGGGATGCGCTTGTGCAGGTATTCATGCGCGAACGAGATGTGCCGCGCCTCCTCGGCCACGTGGATGGCCATCACCCGCTCCATGATCGGGTGCAGGGTCTTGCCTTCGCGCAGGATGCTCTTCTGAATGTGGTCGATGGGCTCCTCGCCGGCGAGGAGCCCATCGACCACATTCAGAAGAGCATCCTG
>NZ_JRMK01000093.1:0-18025 GCF_000972925.1 Mycobacterium sp. UM_Kg1
CTGCTTCGCCCGGCTCCGCCGCGCTCGCAGTCCGCGCGGGTTTTGCGCGGACCTGCTTCGCCCGGCTCCGCCGCGCTCGCAGTCCGCGCTAGGCGGGCATCAGGCCGGTGTCCGATTCCTCCTGCACCATCGGGGCGTCGGCGCCGCTGCCGAAGGTGTTCTCGAAGTGCTCTTTGAACCGCTCGGTGCATTGCTGCTGGGCCTCGGCATCCGAACCGGCCTTGGTCATGCACGCCACGTAGTCGCCGCCGCCGGCGGTGCGCCAGATGCCGACGTAGATGAAAATGCAGCCGATCCCGGCGGCCACTGCCAGAGCGCCCAGCACGATCCCGGCGAGGGCGACGCCGCCGTTGTCGGCTTCGCCGCGCTTGGCCCGGCCGCGGCCGATGATGCCCAGCACCACCGCCACCAGGCCCAAGGCCACCCCGCCGATCACCGACAGCGCTGTCACGATGCCGGCGATCGCCACGATCAGCGCCGCGATACCTGCGCCGTTCCGCAGCGCGGGGGGCGCCCCGGGCGGGGGATAGCCGGGGTACTGCCCGGGCGCCGGATACGGGTACGGGTACGGGTACGGGTAGCCCGGCGAGGGATAGCTATCGACGGACGGCTGAGACTCGGGCGACAGCGACGGCGTGCCGGACTCGGGCATTGAGCGGACTCCACATCAGAGCATCAGGCAGGTGTGACAACGGATCAGGACTCAGGGTACCCGCGACGGCGCTCGGGCGGCGGTCGTGGACGTTCGGCCGCCCGATTACCCGACCGAGAAGGTGGTGGCGAGTTCGCGCGATGCGCTGCGAATCTTGAAGCCGGTGATGATCTCCGCGATGCCGATGACGATCAGCCAGCTGCCGACGACCACCGCCAGGACCCACAACGAGGCGAACGGCGACGCCAGCGTCACCAGACCTGCCAGCAGGCTCACCACGCCCATGAAGATCTGCCAGCCGCGGCCCGGCAACGCCGGGTCGCTGATGGCCGCCACCGCCGTCGCCACTCCCCGGAAGATGAACCCAACCGCGATCCAGATGGCCAGCAGCAGCACCGCCAGCGCCTCTTCGTCAGAGTTGAAGTGCCGGAAGCACAGGACGGCCAGAATCACCGACGCGGTGCCGCTGAGAAACAGCAACACCCTTCCGCCGGCCGACATGATGGGAAGGCTGAACGCAAAGATCAGCTGCGCAACCCCGGTGACCACCAGGTACACACCGAACAGCACGGCCGCAGCCAGAACGGACCGGCCGGGCCAGACCAAGACCAGCACGCCCAAGATAAGGGCCAACACACCAGAGACCAGCGTCGACTTCCACAGATTCGGCAGCAGGTTCGGAACCGTCGTTTCCATATCCGGAGTCTCGCACAACTACGGCGTTCTGGCCGGGGTATCGCACCCCCTGAGCACTCAGGACGCCGGCGCGGTTCCCCGGGCGTAAATCTCGGCCAGGAACTGCTCGACGGCGACCGCCGTGTGACCGGCCCGCGGCGAACCGAAAATGTCGAAGGCGTGCTCTGCTCGCGGCAACTCGGCATACACCACCGGGTTCGCGCTGACCTCGCGCAGCCGGGCGGCGAAAGCGCGGCCCTGTTCCACCGGGACCAGCGAATCGTTGCGCCCGTGCAGCAGGAAAAGAGGTGGGGCCTCGGCAGAGATGTAGGTCATCGGGGAGGCGTCGCGATAGGTCTCGGGGAATCGCCGCCAGCTCTGCTTGAACACGTAGGCGCCCACCGTGGGGGTCAACAGCGGGTGCAGCCCGGTCTCGCCGGTGAAGTCGTAGACCCCGTAGAACGGGACCGCCGCCCGGACGCTGGTGTCGGCGTCGGCGAAGCCCGGCTGAAATCGCGGGTCGTTGGGAGTCAGTGCGGTCAGAGCACACAGGTGACCGCCCGCCGAGCCGCCGGTCAGCGCGATCCAGTCCGGGTCCCCGCCGTAGTCGGCGATGTTCGCCTTGGTCCAGGCCAGCGCCCGCTTGACGTCGACGATGTGGTCGGGCCAGGTGGAGCGCGGACTCAACCGGTAGTTGATCGACACGCACACCCAGCCCCGCTCCACCAGGTGTGCCATCAGCGGGTGTGCTTGGCCGCGTTTGCTTCCCACCATCCACGCGCCCCCGTGCACCTGCACCAGGACCGGTGCGCGACCGTCGCGGGGCAGGTCGCGGTGCCGCCACACATCCAGGGTGTTACGACCGCCGTATTCCCCGTAGGGGATGTCGGAGTCGGTGGCGTAGTCCCGATAGACCCGCATCATCCGCACCACACCGGGGGCCTTGGCGATCTCGCCGTCGGGACCCGGTCGCTGCCACAGATCCCGGCTGTCGGTGCGCCGCCGGGTCCCGAGTCCGGTGTCCAGCGCCGCGGTCAGGGTTTTATCGGCGGTGCGCCCGGCATGGTGCAGCCCCAGCAGACCCAGCCAGGACAATGCCGACAGCAGCCAGCCGGCCCGCCGGGCCTGCGGCGACAGCCACCGCGACAGCGCCGCCAGCACCGCGGACTGACCGGCGATGAGTTGCAGGGGCAGCTCCGAGGTGATCAGGCCGAAGCCGAACGCATACAACGAGGGATAGCCACGCCTGGTCAGCGGCCGGTAACCGTTGATGGTGTTGGCCAGACCGGCCAGCGAGCCGAGCACGGCCAAAAGCCTTGTCATTGCGCTCCTCAGCGTTGTGGGACGACCTGATCCGGCACCCTACCGAAACCGGCCGAACCGCCGGCTCAGCGTGCCGGTGTCACCGACAGGGGGCGGCCGGCCGGACCGCGCGCGGCGCGGGGGCGGACGCCGACCAGAAACCACGTCCGCATCACACCCTTGCCCTTGACGTCGACGTCGCCGCGCTCCTCGAGCACGAAGACGTCGCTCAGGCGGTCCCTGACCTCTTGGGGCACCTGGATGCGGTTGGGCACACCGGTCGACTCCATCCGCGAGGCGAGGTTCACCGCGTCGCCCCAGACGTCGTAGAAGAACCGGCGGTTGCCCACCACGCCGGCCACCACCGGTCCGCTGGCCAGCCCGATCCGCAGCGATACCGGGCGGCCCAGGGGGTCGCGCAGGTCGGCGATGGTGGCGGCGATGTCGAGGGCCAGCCGGGCCAGCGCATGCAGGTGGTCCGGCCGCGGATCGGGAACCCCGCTGACCACCATGTAGGAGTCGCCGCTGGTCTTGATCTTCTCGAGGCCGTGCCGGTCGACCAGGCGGTCCAGGCCGCTGTACAGCTCGTTGAGGAAGCCGACCAGCTGGCCCGGGTCGGTCTGGCTGGCCCGCCGGGTGAAATCGGCGATGTCGGCGAACAGTACCGAGGCATCCGGGTAGCTGTCGGCGATGACGTCGACTGCCGGGTTCTTGAGGCGGTCGGCGACGGCCGTGGGCAAGATGTTGGCCAGCAGGGCTTCGGAACGCTCGTATTCGGCTTCCATCGCCGCTTCGGCGCGGGCGATCTCACGCAGCGCGAACCAGACGGTGGCGACCACCATGAAGCACGCCGAGACGACCACCATGACGTAGGACAGGTTGTGCAGCCAGGCCGGCTGCTGCAGCTTGTCGGCGGGCACCAGGAAATGCAGGGCGATGGTCAGCGACGCCCCGACCCCGGCCACGGCGGCCGCCAGCTTGATCCGGTCCACGCCGAGGATGAGCACACTGATCGATGCCGCGGCCAGGAAATAGAACTGGATGCCTGATCCGGCGCCCACCACCCAGCAGACCACGGCGGTCGTCAGGTAGGCGATCCCTACGAAGGTCAGGGGCGCGATGAGCTCGCCGAAGCGGTACAGCAGCGGGGTCAGGGCCAGGGCGGTCGCGGCCACGAGGTTGATCAGCGCGATCCCCCAGTGGCCGGGCGCGGCCCAGAGCTCCAGCAGGCCCCAGCCGGCGCTGATCATCGCGGCCATCCCGGCGGACACCTTGAGGATGCGCAGCCGCTGTGACAGCCGCCCCGCGTAGTGCCGGGTGCGGGCCGGCACGCAGTGGGTACGGCGGTAGGGACTCTGCGCCTCGGCGGGCACCGCGAGGAACCGCTTGACGGACACGAGCTCCAGCCTAATCGGGCCCACCGCGCAGTTGGCGGTTTCGCCTGGTCGCAGGCCTGCCTCTAGGGTCAGCTTTCATGGTGTTGCATGCACCGCGCTGAGGGTCAGCCGACGGGTTCGATCCCGGACGGCGAGATCGTGAAGCCGCGTTCGGAGGGGCGGACGGTGCAGGTCACGCCCTCGGCTTCCGACCGGCAGTTGAACGGCCCGGCCTGTGCGCTCTGCCCGAAGCGCAGTATCGGTTGGTCGAACGGGGGATCGGACAAACAGTCGACGCTGTCGCGGCAGACCGACAACTCACCCTCGGTGTTCATCGATACGTGCTGTGCGGGCTGCACCGACATGCAATATGCCGAATCGGGCAGATCGGCCCGCCGGTAATCGATTTCGCAGTTGATTCCGGCGGGTGTTCCGAAGAATGGCACAAAGGGCAGATGGCACGATTCGCAGTCGTCGTATCCCGGCCCTTCGGAATCGACCTGCAGCGGAGTGCTGGGCAGGAGGTTTCCACCGACGCCGCCGTCGCGGCCGGACACCGGATCATCGGCGTAGCCGCGTGCTTTTGCCGGGGTCTGGCTGGTGTGCCCGTGATCGTGCATGGAGGCACCGACGATGACGCCGACTGCCACGCCCAGCAGTGCGATCAGAACACCCACCAATGACGTCCTCAATGGCCCTCCTCGGCTGCCCCGATCGCGGCGTCTTTTGAATACTAAATTCAGCGATGCCGATGGGTGCCGACAATGGCGAACCGACTGGTGCCGATGAACGCGACGCGCCGCTCAACCCAATCCGGCAGGCCGGCTGATTGCTTTAATCGGCCGATCTGCCGAGCGGGGTTCCGAGCTGAATCGCTAGGCCGCAAACCGGTATTGAGCTGGCTTTATGTGGTGCCCTCGGTGAGATTCGAACTCACACTGCACGGGTTTTGAATCCGTTTCCTCTGCCAGTTGGGATACGAGGGCCCTGCGCCGTTGCGCGGATTCCCACCTTAGACGATGCCCCGCCCGCTTGCCTCCACCGGCAGCCACGACAGAATAGGGGGATGACCGACCACACGTCCGACAGCAGCGAACGTCCAGCCCGGCGGGTGCTGATCGCCGAAGACGAGGCGCTCATCCGGCTGGATCTCGCCGAGATGCTGCGCGAAGAGGGCTACGAGGTGGTGGGCGAGGCCGGCGACGGTCAGGAAGCCGTGGAACTGGCTGAACTGCTGCGCCCGGACCTGGTGATCCTCGACGTGAAGATGCCGCGCCGCGACGGCATCGACGCGGCGTCGGAGATCGCGGCCAAACGCATTGCCCCGATCGTCATCCTGACCGCATTCAGCCAGCGCGACCTGGTGGAACGGGCCCGCGACGCCGGGGCGATGGCCTATCTGGTCAAACCGTTCACGGCCGGCGACCTGGTCCCGGCCATCGAGCTGGCGGTCAGCCGGGCCGAAGAGATCACCGCCCTGGAACGCGAGGTCGGTTCCCTGGCCGAGCAGCTGGAGACCCGCAAGCTGGTCGAGCGGGCCAAAGGTGTGCTGCAGACGGCGCACGGGCTGACCGAACCCGAGGCATTCAAGTGGATTCAGCGCGCCGCGATGGATAAACGCACCACCATGCGCCAAGTGGCCGAAGTGGTCCTGGAAAACGTCCAGGCCCCGGCCAACCCGCCCGCCTGAGCGGCACGCCACCAGCCTGTCTGACCCCGTTGCGCAGGCACAACCAGTACGCTCGATGACGTGCAGCGCAGAATCATGGGGATTGAGACCGAGTTCGGTGTCACCTGCACCTTCCATGGCCATCGACGCCTCTCACCGGACGAGGTCGCACGTTACCTGTTCCGCCGGGTGGTGTCCTGGGGTCGCAGCTCGAACGTGTTCCTGCGCAACGGGGCTCGGTTGTATCTCGACGTCGGTAGTCATCCCGAGTACGCCACCGCGGAGTGCGACAACCTGATCCAGCTGGTCACGCACGACCGCGCCGGCGAACGGGTGCTCGAAGACCTGCTCATCGACGCCGAGCAGCGGCTGGCCGACGAGGGTATCGGCGGCGACATCTACCTGTTCAAGAACAACACCGACTCCGCCGGCAACTCCTACGGCTGCCATGAGAACTACCTCATCGTGCGAGCGGGGGAGTTCTCCCGGATCTCCGACGTGCTGCTGCCGTTCCTGGTGACCCGGCAGCTGATCTGCGGCGCAGGCAAGGTGCTGCAGACCCCCAAGGCCGCCACGTTCTGCCTGTCCCAGCGCGCCGAGCACATCTGGGAAGGCGTTTCCAGCGCCACCACCCGGTCCCGGCCCATCATCAACACCCGCGACGAGCCGCACGCCGACGCCGAGAAATACCGGCGCCTGCACGTCATCGTCGGCGACTCCAACATGTCCGAGACCTCGACCCTGCTCAAAGTGGGCAGTGCGGCGCTGGTGCTGGAGATGATCGAAGCCGGGGTGTCCTTCCGGGACTTCTCGCTGGACAACCCGATCCGGGCGATCCGGGAGGTCAGCCATGACGTCACCGGCCGGCGCCCGGTCCGGTTGGCCGGCGGGCGCCAGGCCGGTGCACTGGACATCCAGCGCGAGTACTACGGGCGGGCCGTGGAGTACGTGCAGACCCGGGCGGCCGACAACCCGCAGCTCGACCAGGTCATCGACTTGTGGGGCCGCCAGCTCGACGCCGTCGAGACCCAGGACTTCGCCAAGGTGGACACCGAAATCGACTGGGTGATCAAGCGAAAGCTGTTCCAGCGCTACCAGGATCGCTACAACATGGAACTGTCGGATCCGAAGATCGCCCAGCTGGACCTGGCCTACCACGACATCAAGCGCGGACGCGGGGTGTTCGACTTGCTGCAGCGCAAAGGATTGGCCGCCCGCGTGACCACCGACGAGGAAGTCGACGAGGCCGTCGACACCCCGCCGCAGACCACTCGCGCCAAGCTGCGTGGCGAATTCATCAGTGCCGCACAGGCAGCGGGCCGCGACTTCACCGTCGACTGGGTACATCTGAAGCTCAACGACCAGGCGCAGCGCACCGTGCTGTGCAAAGACCCCTTTCGGTCGGTCGACGAGCGGGTCAAGCGCCTGATCGCCAGCATGTGAGGCGACCACCACCCACCACCTGACCGCGCTCCCCGCGGCGGGGGACCCCGGCCGAACCCCCCGTCCGGCGACCCGGAATCCTTCGACTGTCAAAGCACTACATGGGAGTTTCCCGGCAGGACATGCGCCCCCGCCGCGCGCTTCTGAGCTACCGGACGCCCGTGGAGGCTTATCCTCTCTTGTCATGGCGACCGCCAAAGTCGAGCGACTCCTCAATCTGGTCATCGCGTTGCTGGCCACCCGCAGCTACCTCACCGCCGAGAAGATCCGGGCCACCGTGGCGGGCTACCGCGACAGCCCCAGCGATGAGGCGTTCTCGCGGATGTTCGAACGGGACAAGAACGAGCTCCGCGACCTGGGCATACCGCTGGAGACCGGCAGAGCCTCGGCGTTCGACACCGTCGAGGGATACCGCATCAACCCCGACACCTACGCACTTGCGCCCATCGACCTGACCCGCGACGAGGCCGCCGCGGTCGCCGTGGCGGTTCAGCTGTGGCAGTCGCCGGAACTGCGCGCCAATGCCGAGGGTGCGGTGGCCAAGCTGCGCGCCGCCGGGGTCGAAGTGGACCAGGGCCGCGCCGATGTGCTGGTGGCCGCACCATCGGCCCTGCCGGGAATCCATCGATCCGAACCGGCACTGGGCGCCCTGATGGATGCTGTCCAGGACGGCCAGGCGGTGCAGTTCGAGCACCGCCCCTCACCGGTCGAGCCCTACACCGTCCGCACGGTCGAACCGTGGGGCGTGGTCACCCACGCCGGTCGCTGGTACCTGGTGGGCCACGACCGCGACCGCGACGCGGTCCGCACCTTCCGGTTGTCGAGGATCGCCCCGCAGGTGCGGCCGATCGGTCCCGTCGATGCCGTCACCCGGCCCGACGACGCGGACCTGCGCGCGATCGTCGCCGAGGCCGTCGGCGAGGCGCCCAGCGGACTGCAGGCGCGCATCTGGGTCGCCGACGGTCGGGCCGTCGCGCTGCGCCGGACCGGCACCGTACTGGAGCGCCGGGCGCTGGGCGGCCGCGACGGCGACGTGATCGGCGTCGACATCGGCACCCACGACAGGCTGGCCCGCGAGATCGCCGGGTACGGGGCTGACGCGGTGGTCCTGGACCCGCCGACGCTGCGCGACGACGTCGTGGCGCGGCTTCGTGCCCACTTGGGAGAGGTGCCGGTATGACGCAGCTGTCGAAACGTCTGGTCCGGCTGCTCAACATGGTGCCGTATCTGAAGGCCCGCCCCGGGATCAGCAAGGCGGAGGCCGCCGCCGAGCTCGGCGTGAGCCTGAGCCAGCTGCAGAGCGACCTGGAGCAGTTGGTCATGTGCGGCCTGCCGGGCTACGACCCCGGTGCGCTGATCGACGTGACGTTCTACGACGACCGCCTGGACGTGTTCGAGTCCGCGGGAGTGGATCGGCCGCTGCGGCTGACATCGCGCGAGGCAACGGCAATGCTGATGGCCTTGCGCGCCCTGGTGGACATGCCCGGCATCGTCGACCCCCAGGCGGCCCGCAGCGCCATCGCCAAGATCGAGGAGGCCGCCGGGGCCGCGCTTCCGGCGGCGCCGGCCACCGCCGCCCACGACGAGTCCGCCGCCGACGTGGTCCGCGACGCCGTGCGGCGTCAGCGCGCCCTGGCCATCGACTACTACGCAGCGTCCCGGGACAGCCTGTCGCACCGGACCGTGGATCCCATCCGGGTGGTGCTGATCGGCGCGCACAGCTACCTGGAGGCGTGGTGCCGGGAGGCCGAGGCGGTGCGGCTGTTCCGTTTCGACCGCATCGACGGCGCCCAGCTGCTCGACGAGCCGTCCGCGCCGCCGGAACCGGCACGCAAGGCCGAGACCGACACCTCGCTGTTCGACGCCGACCCGGCGCTGCCGGTGGCCGTGGTGCGCGTGGCGCCGTCGGCGGCGTGGATGTTCGAGTACTACCCGATGCAGGCTCTCGCGGAGCTGCCCGACGGCTGGCGTGAGGCGCAGTTGACCTACGCCTCCGAGGACTGGCTGACCCGGCTGCTGCTGGGCATGGGCGACGAGGTGCAGGTGATGGCGCCGCAGTCCCTTGCCGCCGCGGTGCGCGACGCCGCGCTGGGCGCCGTGGCCGCCTACGCGGACACCGGCGCCGACACCGCATAGCGGCGCCGGGCGCACACCGCAGGCCGACCTGCGGTCCTGCGGTAGCATCGTGGCGACGTCCGGAGGTAACCAAAGTGAACGCTTTAGCACCGTCGCACCTGGCGATCCTCGCCGTCGCCGTGATCATTCTGTTCGGCGCCAAGCGACTGCCCGATGCGGCACGCTCGCTCGGTAAGTCGCTGCGCATCTTCAAGTCCGAGGTCCGCGAGCTGCAGAACGAGAGCAAGCCGGATTCGACCGCCACCTCGACTACCGTCGCGTCCGAGCGGGTCGACCCGCCGGCGGCCGGCGGTCCGTCGGCGTAGCCCGGTCCCGCCGTCGCGGCGACCGCGTCCCCTTCGACTGTGCGCACACTCGGTGTTCTGCGGCGGCTGGATCCGCGTCAGCGCCGCAGCCGGACCAATCCCGACGGCACGATGTCGCTCGTCGACCACCTGCGGGAACTGCGCACCCGGCTGCTGATTTCGCTGGCCGCGATCGTGGTCACCACGATCGTCGGGTTCATCTGGTACACCCAGCCGCTCTTCGGCCTGGAAAGCCTCGGCGAGTGGCTGCGCCACCCGTACTGTGAGCTGCCGGCCTCCTCGCGGGCGGCGATCGGGCCCGACGGGCAATGCCGACTGCTGGCCACCGCGCCGTTCGATCAGTTCATGCTGCGGCTCAAGGTCGGGCTGGCCGCCGGGATCGTGCTGGCCTGCCCGGTCTGGTTCTACCAGCTGTGGGCCTTCATCACCCCGGGTCTGTACCGCAAAGAGCGGCGCTTCGCGGTGGCCTTCGTGGTGTCGGCGGCCGTGCTGTTCGTCACCGGCGCGATCCTGGCCTACCTGGTGCTGTCCAAAGCCCTCGGTTTTCTGCTGACGGTCGGCAGCGACGTCCAGGTGACCGCGCTGTCGGGCGACCGTTATTTCGGGTTCCTGCTGAACCTGCTGGTGGTGTTCGGGATCAGCTTCGAGTTCCCGCTGCTGATCGTGATGCTGAACATGGTGGGCGTGGTGAGCTACGACCGGCTCAAGGAATGGCGGCGCGGGCTGATCTTCGCGATGTTCGTGTTCGCCGCCTTCTTCACTCCGGGCTCCGACCCGTTCTCGATGATCGTGTTGGGCACCACCCTGACCCTGCTGCAGGAATTCGCCATTCAGATCGCCCGGTTGCACGACCGGCGCAAGGCCCGGCGGGAGGCCGCCACCGCGCTGGCCGACGACGAGGTCGCACCCATCGAAGCGCCCACACCGGTCGCCGCGCCGCATGACTAGCCCGCCTGACACCTCGGCGCCCTCCGAGCTGAGCCGGTTCGCCGCCGAGCTGCCCTTCGGGCTCGACGGCTTCCAGCGCCGGGCCTGTGCGGCCCTGCAAGAAGGTCGGGGCGTGCTGGTGTGCGCTCCCACCGGCGCTGGCAAGACCGTCGTCGGCGAGTTCGCGGTGCACCTGGCGCTGGCCGGCGGCGGCAAGTGCTTCTACACCACGCCGATCAAGGCGCTGAGTAATCAGAAGCACACCGATCTGGTGGCCCGCTACGGCAAGGGCCGGGTGGGGCTGTTGACCGGCGATCTGTCGATCAACGCAGGCGCGCCGGTTGTGGTGATGACCACCGAGGTGCTGCGCAACATGCTGTACGCGGATTCGCCCGCGCTGCAGGGCCTGTCCCATGTCGTCATGGACGAGGTGCACTTCCTGGCCGACCGGATGCGCGGCGCGGTGTGGGAGGAAGTCATCCTGCACCTGCCCGAAGAGGTGCGCCTGGTCAGCCTGTCGGCGACGGTGAGCAACGCCGAGGAGTTCGGCGGCTGGATCCAGACCGTGCGCGGCGACACCACCGTCGTGGTCGACGAGCACCGCCCGGTTCCGTTGTGGCAGCACATGATGGTCGGCAAGCGGCTGTTCGATCTGTTCGAATCGCCGCCGGATGCCGCGGCGCCGGCGTCGAGCGGCCGGCCCCGGGTCAACCCCATGTTGCTGCGCCACATCGCCCATCGCCGGGAGGCCGACCGGCTCACCGACTGGGGTAGCACTCGCCGGCACCGGGGTGCGGGATCGGGCAGGCCGGACCGGTCCGCCTACCGGATGCCCATGCGCCCCGACGTCGTCGCGGCGCTGAACTCCGCGGGCCTGCTGCCGGTGATCACGTTCGTGTTCTCCCGGGCCGGCTGCGACGCCGCGGTCAAGCAGTGCCTGCGTTCGCCACTGCGGCTCACCACCGAGTCCGAACGGGCCCGGATCGCCGAGGTGATCGACCACCGCTGCGGCGACCTGGCCGATGACGACCTGGAGGTCCTGGGCTACTACGAATGGCGGGAGGCGCTGCTGCGCGGCCTGGCCGGCCACCACGCCGGACTGCTGCCGGTGTTTCGCCACACCGTCGAAGAACTGTTCGCCGCCGGCCTGGTCAAGGCTGTCTTCGCCACCGAAACGCTGGCCCTGGGCATCAACATGCCGGCCCGCACCGTGGTGCTCGAACGGCTGGTGAAGTTCAACGGCGAGCAGCACGCCGCGCTGACACCGGGGGAGTACACCCAACTGACCGGCCGGGCCGGCCGGCGCGGCATCGACATCGAGGGCCACGCGGTGGTGATGTGGCATCCCGCCGACAGCACCACGGACCCCGACCAGGTCGCCGGGCTGGCCTCCACGCGGACCTTCCCGCTGCGCAGCTCCTTCGCGCCGTCCTACAACATGACCATCAATCTGGTCCAGCACATGGGGCCCGAGCAGGCCCACCAGTTGTTGGAGCAGTCCTTCGCGCAGTTTCAGGCCGACCGGTCGGTGGTCGGACTGGTGCGCAGCGCCGACCGCGGTGAGCGCACCCTCGACGAGATCGCCGCGGAGTTCGGGGGCCGCGACTCGGCGGTGCTCGACTACGCCCGGCTGCGCGCAAAGATCTCCGAACGCGAACGTGCCCAGGCCCGCGCCTCCCGGCTGGCCCGGCGGCAGGCGGCCGGCGCGGCGCTGGCGGCGCTGCGCCGCGGCGACATCATCAGCATCACCCATGGCCGCCGCGGCGGACTGGCGGTGGTGCTGGCGGCCGACCGCGACTCCGACGAACCGCGCCCCCTGGTGCTCACCGAACATCGCTGGGCGGGCCGGATCTCCTCAGCGGACTATTCCGGCGCCATCGCGCCGATCGGCACGATGAGCCTGCCCAAGCGGGTGGAGCATCGCCAGCCGCGGGTCCGCCGCGACCTGGCCTCGGCGCTGCGCTCGGCTGCCGCAGCCCTGCCCGTGCCCATTGGGCGCAGCCGCCGCGGCGCGGGCGCCGAGGATGCACCGGTGGACCCGGAACTGGCGGCCCTGCGCCAGCGGATGCGCGACCATCCCGTGCACCAGATGCCGGATCGCGACGCCAAGGTGCGTGCCGCGGAACGTTACCTGCGGGTGGAGGCCGACAACGCCCAGCTGCGCCGGAAGGTCGAGGCCGCCACCAATTCGCTGGCGCGCACCTTCGACCGGATTGTGGGGCTGTTGACCGAGCGCGGATTCATCGGCCCGCCCGGCGGCGCACCGGATCCAGACAGCGCTGACCCCGAACAGCCGGCGTCACCCGCCCCGCAGGTCACCGACGACGGCCGGATGCTGGCCCGGATCTACAGTGAGAGCGATCTTTTGGTGGCCGAATGTCTGCGGACCGGCGCCTGGAACGGCCTCAAGCCCGCCGAGCTGGCGGCGGTGGTCTCGACGGTGCTCTATGAGACCCGCGGTGCGGACGGGCCGGGCGGACCGCCCAGCCTGCAGGCGCCCACCGAGCCGGTGCGCCGGGCCCTGCAGCAGACCCGCAAGCTGTCGGCGGCGTTGCGGGCCGACGAACGCCGCCACGGCATCAACCCCACCCGGGAACCCGATGACGGGTTCGTCGCCGCGGTCTACCGCTGGGCCCGCTCCGGGGATCTGGCGTCGGCGCTGGCCGCATCAGATGCGGCCGGCGCGGGCGCGCCGTTGTCGGCGGGGGACTTCGTCCGCTGGTGCCGCCAGGTGCTGGACCTGCTGGACCAGCTGCGCAACGCCGCGCCCAACCCGGAACTGCGGGCCACCGCAAAACAGGCGATCGACACGGTTTTACGCGGGGTCGTTGCCGTTGACGCCGGGTAGGCTTGTCCGGGCGCTACGGTGGAGAGCCGGCGGTGATCAGCACCCGCTACGTGAGAGGACTTGAGGAACAACGATGAGCGGACCGCAGGGATACGACCCCACGCAACCGTGGCAGCCTCCGCAGCCTGGCCAGCCCGAGGACCAGCCGGGCACCGGGCAGGGTCCCGCAACCGGCGCCGAGCAGTGGCAGCCGCCGGCCTACACGCCGCAGCAGTACCCGCAATACCCTCAGCAGGGCTATCCGTCGGCGCCGCAGCAGTATCCCGGCTACCCGCAGCCCGAGCAGTACGGTCAGCCGGCTCCGGCTCCGACTCCCTACGGCCAGCCCGGCCCCTATGGTCAGCCTGCTGCTCCCTACGGTCAGTACGGCCAGCCCGGCCAGTACGGTCAGCCGGCTGCTCCCTACGGTCAGTACCCGCAGCAGCCGGGCCAGTTCCCCGCGCCGGGGACCGCCACCAAGCGCCCGTCCGCGGTGGTCGGCAGCACGCTCGCCGCGTCTGTCGCCGTCGCGGTGCTGGTGCTGCTGGTGCTGGGTTTCTGGAAGCCCGGTTTCTTCGTGACCACCAAGCTCGACATCGACAAGGCCCAGGAGGGCGTGCAGCAGATTCTGGCCGACCAGACCAACGGCTACGGCGCGAAGAACGTCAAGGACGTCCGGTGCAACAACGGGCAGAGCCCGGTGGTCAAGCAGGGCGACACCTTCACCTGCGAGGTCAGCATCGACGGCACCAAGCGCCAGGTGACCGTCACCTTCCAGGACAACTCGGGCACCTACGAGGTCGGTCGACCCAAGTAGCGCCGGCCGTTCAGTCCGGTAACGCGTCGAGCGCCCGCTGCAGGCGGGCGATCGAGGATGCCACCCCTAGGTGCTCCGCCAGTTCGGCGACCCGCGCCGGGTCGGCGGCCGCGCGCGGCAGGATGTCCGAGTCCGTGGACAGTGTGACCGGGGCATCGGTGGCCACCCGTACCACCGGTGCTGCGGCGGCGATGTAGTCCCGCGCCGCCTGCAGCTTGGCCCGAACACCCCTGGCCATGCCCGACTGCGCGTCGTCGGCCGCGGCCAGCACCGCCTCCAGCGATCCGTACTGGGTCAACAGCGCAGCCGCGGTCTTCTCCCCGATACCGGGTACCCCCGGCAGCCCGTCGGAGGGGTCGCCGCGCAACAGGGCCATCTCGGCGTAGGCGGCCCCGGCGCGGCCGGCCGGCAAACCGTATTGCTGTGCGACCTCGTTCGGGCCATATAGCGTCGCCCGTGCCAAGCCGCGGCCCAGGTAGAGCACCGAGACCGTGACGGGCTCGACGGCCACCACCTGCAGGAGGTCGCGGTCGCCGCTGACGACGACCACCGGGGCGCTTCGCTCGGCCGCCGCCAAGGTGCCCAGCACATCGTCGGCCTCGTAGTGCGGTGCACCGCCGGTGGCGATCCCGAACGCGTCCAGCAACTCGCCGATCATCTCCACCTGCGGGCTCAGCTCGTCGGGAACCTCCTCGACATCGGGGGTATCGGCGTCGCCGGGGACTTCCTCGGCCACCCGATGGGCTTTGTAGGAGTCGATCAGGTCCACCCGCCACTGCGGCCGCCAGTCCAGATCCAGACAGACCACCAGCCGCGCGGGCTGCTGGCGGGTGATCAGGGTGGCCACCGAGTCGAAGAAGCCACGCACCGCGTTCACCGGGCGCCCGTCGGGTGCAGTGATCGAGGACGGTACCCCGAAGTAGGAACGGAACCACATACTGGCACCGTCGAGCAGCAGCACGGGAGCAGTCATGCGTGCCAGCCTATTTGCCGCCGGTTAGCCTGATGTGCGTGACTTCCCGGTTCGACAGCAGCGTCTACGCCCACCGATTGGCCGCCGCGGCTGCCGCCGCCGCCGATGCCGGGCTGGCCGGGCTGGTGATCACCCCCGGTTATGACCTGCGCTACCTGGTCGGGTCGCGGGCTCAGACTTTCGAGCGCCTGACCGCCCTGGTGCTTCCGGCATCCGGTCCGCCCACCATCGTGGTGCCGCGCTTGGAACTGGCGGCGCTCCGCGAATCCGCGGTGGCCGATCTGGGGGTGGCGGTGCGTGACTGGGTCGACGGCCAAGACCCCTACCGGATGGTCGGCGAAGCGCTGGGTGCGGCAGCGGTGGGGGCGGTGGTCGCGGTCACCGATTCGATGCCGGCCCTGCACCTGCTGCCGCTGGCCGACGTGCTCGGCGCCACCCCCGTCTTGGCGACCGCGGTCCTTCGTGAGCTGCGAATGGTCAAGGACCCCAGCGAGATCGATGCCCTGCGCAAGGCCGGTGCGGCGATCGACCGGGTGCACGCCCGGGTGCCGGGGTTCTTGGTTCCCGGCCGCACCGAAGCCGATGTCGCCGCCGACATCGCCGAAGCGATCCTGGCCGAAGGGCATTCGGAGGTGGCCTTCGTGATCGTGGGCTCGGGCCCCAACGGCGCCGACCCGCACCATGAGTGCTCGGACCGGGAACTTCAGGCCGGCGATATCGTCGTCGTCGACATCGGCGGTCCGGTCGAGCCGGGTTACCATTCCGACTCGACCAGGACCTACAGCATCGGTGAGCCTGATCCGGTTGTCGCACAAAACTATTCGGTGCTACAGCAGGCGCAGCGCGCCGCGGTGGCCAGTGTTCGGCCGGGAGTGAGCGCCGAGCAGGTCGACGCTGCGGCGCGCGACGTACTGGCCGAGGCCGGCCTGGCGGAATACTTTGTGCACCGCACCGGACACGGCATCGGCCTCTCGGTGCACGAAGAGCCCTACATCGTCGCCGGCAATGCCGAACAGCTTCGGCCGGGCATGGCGTTCTCGGTCGAACCCGGAATCTATTTTCCCGGCGCATGGGGCGCCCGTATCGAAGACATCGTGATCGTCACCCCCGACGGGGCGGAGCCCCTGAACCACCGGCCGCATGAGCTGGTGGTGGTCCCGGTGCGGTCGCCGCAGGGCTAGCGGGTGCCGCGGTCGAGCAGGTCGGAAGAACCCAGGACCCGCTCCACCTGGACTTCGATCACCACGCGTTGCGGGTTCACCCGCGGCGTGCGGTATCGCTGGGCGTAACGCAGTTCGGCGTCGCGAACCGCCGCCGGCGTGTCATTGACCGTCGCGCTGCCTTCCAGGGACAACCAGCGCGCGCCGTCCACCTGGCTCAGCACGGCGATCCCGGCACGTTCGGCGTTGAGAGCCTTCTGTGAACCCCCGGTGGTGATCACCCGGGCGATGTGGGTCTTCGGATCGAAGGTGAAGCCCACGGCCACCACGTGCGGCGAGTTGTCGGTCCGCAGGGTGGTCAGCATCGCCAGGTGACGTTCGGTGAGAAACGCCAACGCATCGCTGGTCAGTCGGGTAGTCGCGTTCGCCATCGTCGCCCACGCTAGCGCAGGTGATAATCACAGCCGTGAACGACACGGTTGACGGGCCGGTGGTGATTTTCGGGGGCCGCAGTGAGATCGGCACCGAGTTGGCGAAGCGGCTCGCGCCGGGGGCCACGGTGGTGCTGGCGGCCCGAGCCAGCGACCGGCTTGACGCCGAGATCTCGGCGGTGCGTGCGGCGGGGGCGGTCGCGGTGCAACCGGTGGAGTTCGACGCCGACGATCTGGCCGGGCACGGCCCGCTGGTGCAGTCGCTGATCGCCGAGCACGGCCCTATCGGGACCGCCGTGCTGGCCTTCGGAATCCTGGGGGATCAGGCCCGCGCGGAGTCCGACGCCGCACATGCGGTGGCTGTCGTGCACACCGACTTCGTCGCCCAGATCAGCCTGCTCACCCACCTGGCCTCGGCGATGCGCGCCGCCGGCCGGGGCCGGATCGTGGTGTTCTCCTCGGTGGCGGGCGTGCGGGTGCGCCGGGCCAACTACGTCTACGGTTCGGCCAAGGCCGGCCTCGACGGCTTTGCCTCCGGATTGGCCGACGCACTGCACGGCACGGGAGTGCACCTGTTGGTGGTGCGCCCGGGATTCGTCGTCGGCCGGATGACGGCGGGCATGCGTCCGGCGCCGCTGGCCAGCACGGCGCCCCAGGTGGCAGACGCCGCGGCCCGGGCACTGCGCAAGGGCCGACGCACGGTGTGGGTGCCGTGGGCGCTGCGGCCACTGTTCGCCGGGCTGCGACTGCTCCCGCACACGGTGTGGCGGCGAATGCCGCGTTAATGCAGCGCAGGCCGGTCCGCGACCGGTACCGTGCGGTACGTAGGATATGTCGGATTCCGACGTTGCCGGCCTGGGGGGAAGTCGGACAGAATCGCCATACACTTTTCTGTTCTTTTCCCCACGGAAAGACTAGAGTGTAAAAACATGGACGATCGTAAGAAAGATCCGTCGGTCGTGTTGCCCTACCTGGTCGGTAGGCCGCTGCCGGCGACGGAGGTATATGAGGCCTTCGGCTATCGCAAGTCGGCCTACTACAAGGCAGCCCACGAAGGGCGTCTGATCACCGCCGACAACCTGATCCGGGTCGCCGCCCACTTCGGGCTGAACGCGGTCGATCTGCTGGTCCGCTACGGGCTGATCACCTTCGATGCCGTCGCCGACTTCATGGACGGCGAGGCGCCGGCCAAAGCCGGGAAATCCGAGGTGCCCAGGTTTGCCGACCTGCACCCGATCCCCAGCAGCCCGCCGCTCTAGCGGCCGAGCAGCGCGGCGTCCGGCGCACGAGCCGCCCGCGCCCCGGCTACCGGCGTGGGAGCTGCTCGGGGGG
>NZ_JRMK01000094.1:0-17516 GCF_000972925.1 Mycobacterium sp. UM_Kg1
CCGACGGCCCGTAGTCTTGCTGCCGTGAGGACCGCCGCGACCCGATTCCCACACGTGCTGCGCGGCGCGTGGTCGACCTTCATCGCCACCGCGCGCCAGGTCGCCCTGCGGCGGCTGGCGCTGACGACGGCGGTGGTCGTGACCCTGCTGGCGGTGGCCTGGCTGGTTCCGGTGCCGACCGCGGTCCAGCTGCGCGACTGGGCGCAGACGCTGGGGCCGTGGTTCCCGGCGGCGTTCCTGGTGGCACACACCGTCGTCACGGTCTTCCCGTTCCCCCGGACCGCCTTCACGCTGGCCGCCGGTCTGCTGTTCGGTCCCTGGCTGGGAGTCGTGTTGGCCGTGGTGGCCAGCGCACTGAGCGCCGTGGGAGTGCTGATCCTCATGCGTGTCTTCGGTTGGCAGCTGAGCCGGGTGGTCAACCATCCCCGGCTCGACTCGCTGGACGCCCGGTTGCGCCGGCGCGGCTGGCCGGCCGTGATTTCGCTGCGCCTGATTCCGGCGATCCCGTTCTCGGTGATCAACTACGCCGCGGGCGCCTCGGCGGTGCGGCTGGTGCCCTACACCCTGGCCACTCTGGTCGGGCTGCTGCCGGGGACGGCCGCCGTGGTGGTGCTCGGGGATGCCCTTACCGGAGACGTCAGCCCGCTGCTGTTCGCGGTGTCGGCGTGCACCGCCGCGGTCGGGGTGTCGCTGCTGGTCTATGAGGTGCGTGCGCACCGGCGGGAGCAACCGGCCGGGCCGGGCATCCCGGTCGATGCGGCAGCGGGAGGCGATGCCCCGGTGACCTGCCCGTCGGGGCGGCGCTGAACCCCGGCGGCCGGCCGTTGCGCCCGGGCCGGGGCCAACAACACGGGGGGCTGCGCATTCCGGCAACAATTCGGTGTAAGGCCATCCGGCTTTGACCGCCGGCAGTACCCGCCGTCGTTACAGTCGATTACGTGCCTTGGGCCGGCACGACAGCAATTCGCAAAGTGCTCGACGCAACTGAAGGGACCGGATCAATGGCTGATCGCAGCGCTGCGGTGCGTAAATATCTGACCGAAATGATCGGGACGTTCGTATTCATGTTCGCGGTGCTGGGAATCGTCTTGTCCGGCACCGACTGCGTTGCCGCCACCGCCCTGGGCGTCGGCTCGGTGCTGATGGTGATGGTCTACGCCAGCGGGCACATCTCCGGTGGCCATCTGAACCCCGCGGTCTCGGTCGCGGCGTATCTGCGGGGCGCCCTGCCGCTGTCCGAACTGGGCCCCTACATCGTTGCGCAGCTGGTCGGCGCGCTGGCCGCATTCAGCGTGGGCTTCGGGCTCTGGCACGACAAATACTCCGGCGGGGCCCTTGACCTGACCGGCAACCTCTGGCCGGCGTTCCTGGCCGAACTGGTCTTCACCTTCGCGCTGTGTTACGTGGTGCTGCACACCGCCACCAGCAAAGACAGCGCCGGCAACAGCTTCTACGGCCTGGCGATCGGGTTCGTGGTGGCGGTCGGCGTGATTGCGGTGGGCGCCATCTCCGGCGGCGCGTTCAACCCCGCCATCACCTTCGGCCTGATGCTGTCGGGGGTCTTCGCCTGGAAGTACCTCTGGGTCTACCTGATCGCCCAGCTTCTCGGCGCGGTCGCGGCCGCTTACGCTTACAAGGCCACCACCCTCGACGAGCACACCGCCGCAGCCCGGCGGGGATAACCGCCCGAATCTAGGACTCGACGGCTCGGATTCCGCCACCGGCGGGGGGCGGGCCCTGGACCGTCATCGCGGCGAACACCATCAGCAGCAGCACCGCGGGAACGATGTTGGCGATGCGGTTGCGTACCCGCAGGTGGATGCCGAGCGCCCCGGCGAAGTACAGGGTCAGCAACCCGGTGGTGAGCCGCGCGACGGCCGGGAAACGGAACACCGCGGCCAGGCCCAGCGCGGTGGCCGCCTTGGCCACCGGAACCGCCCAGCGGACCTCGGCGGGAATCCGCATCGCATCCATGTTTTTGGCGACGTAGGGCACCGGAATCGCCGACGCGACCGCGTCACCGGCCAGAAACGCCGCCAGCGCCGCGTAGCTCGGCCGCGCCGTCAGCGCCCTCACGCCGGACCGGGATCGAGCTGAGGTGGCAGCAGCGCACCCTCGACCGGCTTGCGGGCATCGGCCTCGGCCTTGGCGACCGCCTGCGCGATCGCCGGATCGGTCTGGGTGGTGAACCAGTCGGCGACCTCCTCGCTGTCGTCCTCGTGCCGGTTCGGGTGGTCGTCGACCGGTGAGGGCTGGTAGCGGAACACGCCGTCTTCGCCGGGCGCGCCCAGCAGCTTGGTGAAGCCCTGCAGGGCGGTGCCGAAATCACTGGGCACCACCCACACCTTGTTGGCCTCCCCGCGGGCCATCTCCGGCAACACCTGCAGATACTGGTAGGCCAGCAACTCCGGGGTGGGCCGGGCGGCCTTGATCGCGGCGAAGGTCTTCTCGATCGCCTTCGCCTGGCCCTGAGCCTGCAGGTAGGCGGCGGCGCGTTCACCTTGGGCCCGCAGCATCCGGGACTGCCGCTCGGCCTCGGCGGCCAGGATCGCCGCCTGCTTGGCGCCCTCGGCGGTCAGGATCTCCGCCTGCTTCTGCCCCTCGGCCTGTTTGATGGCCGCCTCGCGCTGGCCCTCGGCGGTCAGGATCATGGCCCGCTTCTCGCGGTCGGCCTTCATCTGCTTTTCCATCGACGCCTGGATCGACGGCGGCGGGTCGATGCTGCGCAGCTCCACCCGGGCCACCCGCAGGCCCCAGCGGCCGGTCGCCTCGTCGAGCACCCCGCGCAGCTGGCTGTTGATCACCTCACGCGAGGTCAGGGTCTGCTCCAGCGTCATCCCACCGACGACATTGCGCAGCGTGGTGGTGGTCAGCTGTTCCACACCGACGATGTAGTTGCTGATCTCATACACCGCGGCTTTGGGGTTGGTGACCTGGAAGTAGACGACGGTGTCGATGTTGAGCGTCAGGTTGTCCTCGGTGATCACCGGCTGCGGCGGAAAGGACACCACCCGCTCACGCAGGTCGATGCGGGCCCGCACCCGGTCGATGAAGGGCACCAGCAGGGTCAGCTGACCGCTGACGGTCCGGCTGTAGCGACCCAGCCGTTCGATCACCGCCGCCTCGGCCTGCGGGATCAGGGCCACCGATTTGGCCACCACGATCACCGCGAACACCACCAGCACGGCCAGCAGCAGCAGCCCGGTTGTCAGACCCTCCATGACGCGTCCTTTCGTTACACGATCTTGCCGACCACCGCGGTAGCCCCGTCGATGTGCATCACGGTGACCTGCTCCCCCGGTTCGAATACGTCGCCGTCGGCGAGCGGGCGGGCGGACCACACCTCGCCGTTCAGCTTCACCCGGCCGGCGTGCAGTTCGACGCGGTCGAGCACCAGGGCGGTCTTGCCCTGCAGCGCCAGCACCCCGGTTTCGTCACCCGTTCCCACCCACATCCGGCGGCGCAGCGCGGGTCGTACCAGCACCAGCAGCAGCACCGAGATCACCAGGAACACCGCACCGTCGGTCCACAGCGGCCAGTCGGTCAACGCACTGGCGGCCGCCGCCGAGAGCGCACCGCCGGAGAGCATCAGCAGGAACATGTCACCCGTGAGGGCCTCGGCTCCCGCGAGCCCCAGCGCGAAGACCAACCAGATCAGGGCAGTCGGCATGCGGTCAGAATAGCCCGAGAACCAGCCGAACCTGTGCGGTCCGACAGGGACGAAACGGACAACTACACTGCGGTGCATCATGTGGTGCCCGAGTACTTCGCTGGCGGTGTGGGCCAACGCCTGGCTGGCGGGCCTGGCCGCCCCCGATGACGTGTTGGACGCCCTCTCGGCGTGGGCACCGAAGCAGGCGGTGTCGGCCTATGACGTGATCAGCATCGGCGAGGCCGCGGTGCCCTTCGCCGGGGGCGGCGATGGCGGCGCGGCCGCACTGCTGCAGTTGGTGCGGGGCGCCGGCACCGCAGCCGGCGACGGCATCCGGCCGGTGTTTCCGGTACCCGGCGATGTCCGGGGACTGCCGGCCGGGACGTCGTTTCAGCGCGAGGCAATTCTCGCCGGTGAGGCCGTGGTGATCGGTTCGGCCGACGGCTCGCCCCCGATCGGTCTGGTGCCGGCCTACTACGAAGACGCCGCCGACGAGTCCGCCGCCGAACTGTGCTGGACCGCCTTCCCGCTGACCGGCATGCCGTCCGCCGAGCACCACGATCTGGGCGAGGCCGAATACGGTCTGCGGTCTGCCATCCGCACCGCCACCGAGGTGCTGGGATCCACCGGTTCGCGGTGGGCCGACTACGGCGTGGAGGACCCACGACTGCAGGTCGAACAGTTGGTCGAAGCCGTACTGCTGCACCGCATTCCCGAGCACGCCCCGCCTCGTGCGGTCCGCGTTCTGCACAGCGCCGCGCACGTCGAGGCGATCCTGACCGTCAGTGCCGATCTGCTGACCGCGAGCGCACAGTCGGCCGCCGCGGTCCAGCGCGCCGTCGATGCGGTTGCGCCGCTGACCGCGGTGGTTCGTTCGGCGCGCAGCGCCGCGGTGACCGCGATCCTGCACTCGGCCTGGCGGCGGTAGCCGCCCGCCCAGATCAGCTGTCCGGCGCCACGACCGCGGCGCAGTGCGCCGAGCCGCACGACGCGCCGTTGACCCCGAACCCGCAGCCCAGGCCTTGCGAACCCGCGGCCCGTTGCGGGGCGGCACCGTCGCGCAGCTCCTCGATCAGGCTTCGGGCAAGCCGGGCCAGCCGGTTGTCCGCGTTGGGGGTGGCCGCGCGTGCGTAGGCGATACCGGCCGCCTGCGCCTGGGCCCGGACCTGCGTGTCGAGGTCCCACACCACCTCGATGTTGTCGCTGAGAAAGCCGATCGGGCACAGGATCACCGCTGGGACACCGGTCTGCGCCAGCGTGGCCAGGTGCGCCTCGACGTCGGGTTCCAGCCAGGGCACCTGCGGCGGGCCGGACCGCGACTGCCACACCTGGTCGTATTCGGGGTAACCCGCAGCCGCGGCGACCAGCCGCGTGGCGTGGGCGACCTGGCGGCTGTAGAGCTGCGGACCGTAGCGCTGGTCGGCGCGCACCGGGATCGAATGCGCGGTGAATACGAGCCGGGCGCCCGATCGCAGCTCCGCGGGCAGGCGCTCGGCGGCGGCGGCGATCGCATCGGCGAACATCGCCACGAACAACGGGTGATCGAAGTACTGGCGCAGCTTCACCAGTTCCGGGGCGCCGTCGCCGGCGGCCCGCCGCGCTCGGGCGATGTCCTCGGCGTACTGCTCGCAGCCGGAGTATCCGCCCCACGCCGAGGTGGCGAACACCGCGGCGCGTCGCACGCCGTCGGCGGCCATCGCCGCCACGGTGTCCTCGACATAAGGCTCCCAGTTGCGGTTGCCGAAATACACCGGCAGTCCGGACAGTTCGGCGCGCAGCTCGTCGACCAAGGCCCGGTTGATGCCGTTGATCGGCGAGACACCGCCGAAGTGCAGGTAGTGCTCGGCGACGGCATCGAGCCGGGCCGGGGGCACACCGCGCCCTCGGGTGACGTTCTCGAGAAACGGCCGCACCTGCTCGGGGCCTTCGGGTCCGCCGAAGGAGAGGAGCAGGACGGCGTCTACATCCATTTACAGCAACTGGGTGTGCGCGCCGCCGTCGGCGTAGACCACCGTTCCGGTGGTGGCCGGCAGCCAGTCGGACATCAGTGCGCACACCGTCTTGGCGACCGGTGTCGGGTCTTTCATGTCCCAGCCGATCGGGGCCCGCTGGTCCCAACCCTCTTCGAGCAGGCGGATCTGCTCGCCGGCGCCTTCGCCGAGTGCCCCGCCCACGATCGCACTCATGGCCAGGGTCCGGATCGGCCCGGCGGCAACGAGGTTCGAACGCACACCGAGCGGTCCGGCCTCGCGCGCGACGAAGCGATTCACCGATTCCAGGGCGCTCTTGGCCACCGTCATCCAGTTGTAGGCCGGCATCGCCCGGGTCGGGTCGAAGTCCATGCCCACGATGGAGCCGCCGGGGTTCATGATCGGCAGCACCGCTTTGGCCAGCGATGCGTACGAATACGCCGAGATGTGAATGCCCTTGGCCACATCCTCGTAGGGCGCGTCGAAGAACGGGTTGACGCCCATGCCGGTCTGCGGCATGTATCCGATGGAGTGCACCACACCGTCGAGCTTGTTGCCCTCGCCGATCACCTCGGTGACGCGCGCGGCCAGCGTGTCGAGGTGCTCGTTGTTCTGCACGTCGAGTTCCAGCAGCGGCGCCGGCTCCGGAAGCCGGTCGATGATGCGCTGGATCAGCCGCAGCCGGTCGAACCCGGTGCAGACCAGCTGGGCGCCGGCCTCCTGGGCGACCTTGGCGATGTGAAACGCGATCGAGGAGTCGGTGATGATCCCGGTGACCAGGATCCGCTTGCCTTCGAGAATGCCTGCCATTGAAGTTCCCTATCTTGGTCTCTGAACGGTTCTTAGTGGCCCATGCCCATGCCGCCGTCGACGGGGATGACCGCGCCGGCGATGTAGCCGGCGTCCTCCGAGGCCAGGAAGCTCACCGCCCCGGCAACCTCCTCGGCGGTGCCGACGCGCTTGGCGGGGATGAACTCCAGGGCGCCGGCCTGGATCCGTTCATCGAGCGCGCGGGTCATCTCGGTGTCGATGTAGCCGGGGGCGACGACGTTGGCGGTCACGCCGGCCTTGGACAGCTCGCGCGAGATCGAGCGGGCCATGCCGATCAGGCCGGCCTTGGCGGCCGCGTAGTTGGCCTGATTTCCGATGCCCCACATGCCCGACACCGACCCGATGAAGATGATCCGGCCGAAGCGCTTGCGCTGCATGCTGCGCGACGCGCGCTGGGCCACCCGGAATGCCCCGGTCAGGTTGGCGTCGATGACTTCGGTGAACCGCTCCTCGGTCATCCGCATCAGGAAGGCGTCCTTGGAGATGCCGGCGTTGGAGACCAGCACCTCCACCGGTCCCTGGTGCTCTTCGACTTCCTTGAACGCACGGTCCACGGCCTCGTTGTCGGTGACGTCGCACACGACTCCGAACAGTCCCTCGGGGGCCCCGGAGCCGCGGTGGGTGACCGCCACCTTGTGTCCGTCGGCGGCCAGTCGCTGGGCGATCGCCAGCCCGATCCCCCGGTTTCCACCGGTCACGAGGACCGAACGGGACACGAATGGCGGCTTTCCGGTGGGCGTTTCGCTGTCAGTCACCGGCATAACCTATCAGTGCCCTACGTTGACTCTGCGCTCACCAAAGCGCCCACTCGCACTTTTGCCTGGTGGCCGCAGAGTCAACGGGGAGGTGGGGTCAGGCGGGCAGGCGGCGGTTGAGCAGCAGCGCCGCCAGCGCGGCCAGCGCCAGGACGAACGAGCCCAGGCGCAGCCAGCCGGTGCTGGCGTCGCCGCGGATGGTCTCGAAGCCGATCTGGTCCTGCAAGGTGGCGTAAACCTCCTTGAGCTGGGCCAGGCTGGAGGCGGTGTAGGCGGTGCCGCCGGACAGGTCGGCGATCTTCTTCAACGAGTCGTCATCGACCGGGACCGGCTGGCGCTGCTCGTTGATCTCGACATAGCCGTAAGCCGTGCCGAACGAGATCGTCGAGACCGGCACGCCTTGGTCCTTGGCGGTGCGCGCCGCGGTGAACGCCCCCTTGGGGTTGTCGGGATTGGACGGCACCGTCTCCTTGCCGTCGGACAGCAGCACGATCCGGGCCGGCGGCGGGGTGTCGCCCCCGCCGATGACGGCCCCCACGGTGGCGATCGCCTGCAGCGCGGTGAAGATGCCTTCGCCGGTCGCGGTCCGGTCCGCCAGTTGCAGTTTGTCGATCGCGGCCTTGGTCGCCTCGCGGTTGGTCGTCGGTGAGGTCAGCACGGTCGCGGTGCCGGCGTAGGCGATCAGGCCCAGGTTGATGCCGGCGGTCAGCTCGTCGGCGAACTGCTTGCCGGCTTCCTGCGCGGCGGCCAGCCGGCTGGGCGCGACGTCGGTGGCCCGCATCGACTGCGAGACGTCGATCACCAGCATCACCACGGCGCGGTTGCGCGGAATCCGGACGTCGTGGGTGGGGCCGGCCATGGCGATGGTGAACAGCACCATCGAGGTGACCAGCAGGATCGCCGACAGGTGCCGCCAGCGCGTCGGCGTCTTGGGCGCCACGCTTTCCAGCAGCTCCATGTTGGCGAACCGCAGAATCCGGCGATGCCGCGCCACCTGCATGACGACGTACAGCGCGACCAGACCCAGGATCACGAGCAGGAACAGGAAGAACCACGGGTGCGCGAAGCCCGACAGGGTCATCGGCCCCAGCAGCGGCAGTGTCATAGCAGACCTGTCTGGTTACGGGTCGAGGTCACGGCGTACCCGCCAGCGCGCCGCGCCGGCGTGACTCGACGAATCGGACAATTTCGGCGATCCAGTCCCGGTCCGTCCGCAGGCTCAACAGCGGCGCGCCGCAACTGCGCAGCGCACGCGCGACGTCGGCGCGGTGGGCCACGGCTGCCCGGGCGAAATCGTCGCGCAGCTTGGCGTCGATGGTGAACTCACGGGTGATCCCGGTTTCGGTGTCCTGCAACACCACGTCGCCGACGTCGGGCAATTCCACGTCGCGCGGGTCGAGCACCTCGACGCCCAGCACCTCGTGCCGGGCGGCGATCGCCCGCAACGGGCGCATCCAGTTGATGGGGCCCAGGAAGTCGCTGATGATCACCGCCATGCCGCGCCGCCGCTCGGGCCGGCGCAGCGCGTCGATGGCCGCCGCCAGGTCGCCGCGAACCCCCACCGGGGCCCGGGGCGTCGTGGCGATGGTGCGCAACAGGGTCTGCTCGTGGTTGCGCCCGGACCGTGCCGGCACCCGCACCACGCGCTCGCCGTTGGCCACCAGCGCGCCCAGCCGATTGCCGCCACCGCTGTTGAGATAGACGATGGCCGCTGCGGCGGCCACGGCCAGATCACGCTTCTCGCAACCGGCGGTGCCGAAATCCATGCTGGCCGACATGTCCACCACCAGCCAGGTCTCCAGCTCGCGGTCGGCGATCATCTGCCGGACATGCGGGTGGGTGGTGCGCGCGGTGACCGACCAGTCCATCCGGCGCACGTCGTCGCCCGGCTGATACAGCCGGGACTCGCCGGGCTCGGAACCGGGGCCGGGGATCAAGCCCAGGTGGTCGCCGTGCAGAACGCCGTCGAGCTTGCGCTTGACGGTCAGTTCCAGGGTGCGCAGTGCCGCCGCCAGCTTGGGGTCGCGGATCTCTCCGCGCAGCATCGACGGCGGAGCGGTGCTGGTTCCGGCAGGCTGCGACGATCCAGCCCCGGTGTCGGGGTCGCTCACCGACCGCCGGCCACTGCCGCCGCGGTCGGGGCACCCGGTGCCGGCGAGTGCTGCTGCGGAACGGCGTTCACCTGCGGCAACGGCACCGTCTGCAACACCCGGTTGATGACGATCTCCGGGGTGATCTCGTCGGCGAGCGCGTCGTAGGACAGCACCAGCCGGTGCCGGAGCACGTCCGGAATGACCTCGATGACGTCCTGCGGGATCACGTAGTCGCGACCGCGCACCAGGGCCAGGGCCCGAGAGGCGGAGATGATGCCCAGCGAGGCACGCGGCGAGGCACCGAACGACAGCCAGTTCTTGACGTCCGGCATGCCGAACTGCTCGGGTTGGCGCGTGGCGGTGATCACCCGCACCACGTAGTCCACCAGCGCGTGGTGCACGAAGTTGTTGGCCGCCAGGGTCTGCAGCCGCACCAGGTCGCCGGTGCTCAGGATCTGCTTGGGCTCCGGCGGGGTGACGCCCATCCGGTAGATGATCTCGCGCTCTTCCTCCGGCGAGGGGTAGCTGACGTTGATCTTGAACAGGAACCGGTCGCGTTGCGCCTCGGGCAGCGGGTAGACGCCCTCGTGCTCGATCGGGTTCTGGGTGGCCATCACCAGGAACGGGTTAGGCAGCGCGAAGCTCTTGCCGCCGATGGAGACCTTGCGCTCCTGCATGACCTCCAGCAGTGCCGACTGCACCTTGGCCGGCGCTCGGTTGATCTCGTCGGCCAGCAGGAAGTTGGTCATCACCGGGCCGAGCTCGGTGTCGAACTCCTCCCGGCCCGCCCGGTAGATGCGGGTACCGATGATGTCGGTGGGCACCAGGTCCGGGGTGAACTGGATCCTGGCGAAGCTTCCGCCCACCACCTTGGCGAAGGTCTCCACTGCCAGGGTCTTGGCGACTCCGGGAACGCCCTCGAGCAGCACGTGGCCCTTGGCGAGCAGGCCGACCAGGATGCGCTCGACGAGCTGGTCCTGGCCGACGATGACGCGCTTGACCTCGAAGATGGCCCGCTCCAGCGCGTGTACGTCGGCGGCGAGCCCGCTACCGCCGACAGTGCCTGGCTCGGCACCGGCCGAGCCGGGGAAACCGCTGGCGCCCGCGGGCGTCCCATCCGATGACGTCATCGACAAATCCTCCACAAAGGTCGGTCAGACACAACTGCTTACACGGCACGCGGCCGAGGGGCAGCGTCGTGCCCGCGTTTCACTATTCCAGGGTTCGCAGCATCCGTCGACGCCAAGCCCGGTCCCGGCGCGTCAGTACTCGATGATCCGGGTCAGATACGGCGTCATCCCGGCGGTCCGCACCGGGCTGACGACCACCTTGCCGGCACTGCCGGAGGCTTCCAGCATCTTTCCGCCGCCCAGGTACATGGTGACGTGCTGGCCGCCGCCGGGGCCGTAGAACATCAGGTCGCCACGGCGCGCCTGGCTGGGCGGAATGTGCCGGCCGGCGTTGTACTGGTCACCCGAGTACCGCGGGATGAGGACCCCGACACCGGCGAACGCGTAGCGCATCAGGCCCGAGCAGTCGAAACCGACCGTTCCCGCGCCGGAGTCGACGCCCTTGCTGGGACCGGTGAGCGAGCCACCACCCCAGGAATAGGGCACCCCCATCTGCGATCCGCCGCGACGGATGACGTACTCGATGGCCTGCTTGCCGTGCACCCGCTTACCGGGTGCCACATTGCCGGTGGCTTCGTCGCCGACATTGAAGCCGAGGCCGGCCAGGAATTTGCGGCCCAGGTCCATGGTGGTCTGGGTGGCCTGCGCGGTGGCCTGCAGCGACGCGTTGGCGATCGCCAGCGGATCACCGGGCGCCCCGGCGCTGATCGTCGCCGGCAGCGTCGGGTCCCAGCCGGGGTCGGCCGCAGCGGGCCCGGCCAGACCCAGCATCACCGGGATCGCCACCACCAGCGATCCGACCAGACGAGATAGACGTAGTGCACTCAATCGCATTGCTCCGCCGTCAGTATTCGATGTATCGGACTACGTAGGGCGTCATGCCGCTCTTGCGTACCGGCGATACCTTCACCACCTGGCCCACGTCCGGGGCCTCGAGCATCAGGCCGTTGCCGAGGTAGAGCGTGACGTGCTGGCTGCCGCCGGGACCATAGAAGATGACGTCGCCGCGCCGCGCCATCGCCGAGGGGATCTGGCGGCCCATCTTGTACTGCGAACCGGAGTAGTGCGGCAGCTTGATGCCCACTCCGGCGAACGCGTAGAGGATCAGACCGGAGCAGTCGAAACCGACCGTGCCAGAACCCGAGCCGATACCGCGGCCGGGCCCCGCGGCGGTGCCACCGCCCCACGAGTACGGCACACCACGCTGCGCGAGGGCGCGGCGGATCACGTATTCGGAGGCCTGCTTGCCGTATACCCGCGGGATCTTGCCGTTGTTGATTCCGGTGTCGTCGGGCTTGGCCAGGCCCAGCGACTGCAAGAATTTCTTGCCCATGTTCGCCGTCACCTGCGCCGAGGTCTGCGAGATCCCCAGCACCTGGTTGATGACCGCGATCGGGTCCCCGGGGACGTCCGCGCTGGGGATCATCGGCAGGGTCGGGTCCCAGGGGCCGTCCCACCGCTGGGGCTGTTGGGTGTTCGCCGGGCCGACGCCGGGCGCTCCGGGATTGCCCCACCGGTCACCCGCGGGGGCGCCGGCGGGCGCCTCGGGCTGCGCGTGGCCACGGGCGGCCACGAGCTTGGCCTGGGCCTCGGCGCGCCGTGCCGCCAGCCGGTCGATCTCCTGCTGTTGTTCGGCGAACTTGCGCTGGGTGTCGGTGAGCGCTGCCACCGCGGCATCCTGGCTGGACTGCGCCTGCGCCACCGCCTGGTCGGCCTTCTGCTTGGCCAGCCGGGCAGCCGACTCCTTGTTGACCTGCTCGGTGCGGGCCCGCTTGAGGTTGTCCAACGCCTGCTCGGAACTGAGCGCGAGCAGCTGGCCGGCCGCCGCCGTGGCGATCATGTCGGTGGGGTTGGCGGCGGTCAGGTAACTGTCCGAGGGGCCGTTGACGTAGGTCGAGGCGGCGAAGGTGTTGAACCGGCGCTGCGCGGCGGCGATGGCGGCGTCGGCGTCGGCGATCGCGCGATGGCCCGCCTGAACCTCCTGCTGCGCGGCCTCGGCTTCCTCGCGCGCGGTCTGCAGATCCACCAGGGCTTTGTTGACGCCTTCCTTCTCCTCGGCGATCTGCGCGCCCAGGTTCTGCAGCTGCTGGTTGGCGTCGGCGACGTCGGCGATCAGCGCGGCGATGCCGTCGGGGTCACGGGTGGGTTGCGCGGCTGCCAACCCCGGGGTGCCCAGCAGGAGGGCAGCACTGAGCACCGACACCGTCACGGGTCGGGCGAAACGGGTCACCGGCGGGAATGCAGAGCCATCGGAGCCACAGCGGATGCGTCTCATTCGGCTTGGATCTCCTCGGACTCAGGCAGGCGCCGTGCTCACACCGGCGGCACAAGCACAGGAGCAACACCTACATCAGTTGCGCCTTTTGAGACCATACGTCACATCAGTCACGGGAGAAACGTTCGTAACAAACTACATTATTGTAATTAAGCGGCTTGTGACCATTCGGTGACCTGATGCATTTTCAAGCCCACCGGGGCAGCACAATTTCCCGCCCGGGGACGGGGCGGGAAGCAGGGGTTACCGCTACTGCGCGGCGGCGGAGCGCTCGGCAGCTTTTCTGCTGCGTCGCTGCAGGAATCGGGTGCCGACGGCCGCTGCCGCCACCCCGATCAGCAGGACCACCGTCATCGATGTCCAGGGCAGGTCGGGGGTGGTCAATTCGTGCAGAAAATTTTGCGCCGACGTAACTGGGTCGCCGGTTTTGGCGTGATCTTCGGCGGCCTCCAGTTTTGCCCGGTGAAACTGGCCGCTGTAGCTGCCGACATAGTTATTACTGAGCACCAGAACGGTGGCGTCGGGATAGTCATAGCCCACCACGGTGGCCACGTCGCGCAGGGCGGTGTCCATCCCGGGGTTGCGGGCCACCTCGACGATCTTGAGGTCGATCCCGTCGTGGGCGGCCTGCGCCACCACCTCGCGCAGCGCCGGCACGTCGGCCGCCGGCGCGCTCACACCGTCGGCCGCCACGGCCACCTTGACCAGCGCCATGCAGTCATCGGGCGGGGTGGCGGGGTCGAGTCCGACGGTGATGCAGAGCTCGCCGGGGATGTAGGCCGGCGGGTGCTGGATCGTCACGGAAGATGACGGTATCAACCCCCGTCAGGTGAGGTAAACCTTACTTTATACAGGACAATCGTACTGTTAGAGTTGTCCCGCCCGTCGGCGCGGACCCGTCGATGGATGAGGACTCGATCTCGGGGAGTTGAAGTGAGCAGCAAAGATTCGGTGAATTCGTTCGGGGCGCGCGACACTCTCACCGTCGGCGACCAGAACTACGAAATCTTCCGCCTCGACGCCGTGCCCGGCACCGAGAAGCTGCCCTACAGCCTCAAAGTGCTCGCCGAGAACCTGTTGCGCACCGAGGACGGCGCCAACATCACCAAGGATCACATCACCGCGATCGCCAACTGGGACCCGGCCGCCGAGCCCAGCATCGAGATCCAGTTCACCCCGGCCCGGGTGATCATGCAGGACTTCACCGGGGTGCCCTGCGTCGTGGACCTGGCCACCATGCGTGAGGCCGTCACCGCCCTGGGCGGCGACCCCAACAAGGTCAACCCGCTCTCGCCCGCGGAGATGGTCATCGACCACTCGGTCATTCTCGACGTGTTCGGCACCGCCGACGCCTTCGAGCGCAACGTCGCCCTCGAATACGAGCGCAACGCCGAGCGCTACCAGTTCCTGCGCTGGGGCCAGGGCGCCTTCGACGACTTCAAGGTCGTCCCGCCGGGCACCGGCATCGTGCACCAGGTCAACATCGAATACCTCGCCCGCACCGTGATGGTCCGCAACGGTCAGGCCTACCCCGACACCTGCGTCGGCACCGACAGCCACACCACCATGCAGAACGGCCTGGGCGTGCTGGGCTGGGGCGTCGGCGGCATCGAAGCCGAGGCGGCCATGCTGGGCCAGCCGGTGTCGATGCTGATCCCCCGCGTCGTCGGCTTCAAGCTGACCGGAGAGATCCAGCCCGGCGTCACCGCCACCGACGTGGTGCTCACCGTCACCGACATGCTGCGCCGCCACGGTGTGGTCGGCAAGTTCGTCGAGTTCTACGGCAGGGGTGTCGCCGAGGTGCCGCTGGCCAACCGCGCCACGCTGGGCAACATGAGCCCCGAATTCGGTTCCACCTGCGCGATCTTCCCGATCGACGAGGAGACCATCAACTACCTGCGCCTGACCGGCCGCAGCGACGAGCAGCTCGCGCTGGTGGAGGCCTACGCCAAGGCCCAAGGTATGTGGCACAACCCCGACCACGAGCCGGCCTTCTCCGAATACCTCGAGCTGGACCTGTCCACCGTGGTCCCGTCGATCGCCGGCCCCAAGCGTCCGCAGGACCGGATCCTGTTGTCGGAGAGCAAGATCGCCTTCCGCAAGGACATCCACAACTACGTCGAGGAGCAGCACCCGGCGCCGGAGAGCAAGCTCGACGAAGCGCTCGAGGAGTCCTTCCCGGCATCCGACCCGGCCACCCTGTCCTTCGCCGACGACGGTGCCGTGGACGTGCAGTCCGCCGCCAACGGCGCCGAGGGCCGGCCGAGCAAGCCGATCCGGGTCACCGGCGAGCGCGGCGAGTTCATCCTCGACCACGGCGCCGTCGCGGTCGCAGGTATCACCTCCTGCACCAACACCTCCAACCCCTCGGTGATGATCGGCGCCGCACTGCTGGCCCGCAACGCCGTGGAGAAGGGCTTGTCCTCCAAGCCGTGGGTCAAGACCAACATGGCCCCCGGCTCGCAGGTCGTCACCGACTACTACGAGAAGGCCGGCCTGTGGCCCTACCTGGAGAAGCTCGGCTTCTACCTGGGCGGTTACGGCTGCACCACCTGCATCGGCAACACCGGCCCGCTGCCCGAGGAGATCTCCAAGGCGGTCAACGAAGAAGACCTGACCGTCACCGCGGTGCTGTCGGGTAACCGCAACTTCGAGGGCCGCATCTCCCCCGACGTCAAGATGAACTACCTGGCCTCCCCGCCGCTGGTGATCGCCTACGCCCTGGCCGGCACCATGGACTTCGACTTCGAAACCGATTCCCTGGGCAAAGACAAAGACGGCAACGACGTCTACCTGCGCGACATCTGGCCCTCGGCCCAGGAGATCGACGACACCATCAAGTCCGCGATCAACCAGGACATGTTCCGCAAGTCCTACGCCGACGTGTTCGCCGGCGACGACAACTGGCGCAACCTGCCGACCCCGGACGGCGACACCTTCGCCTGGGACGAGTCCTCGACCTACGTGCGCAAGGCCCCCTACTTCGACGGCATGGGCTTGGAGCCCGAACCGGT
Source organism: Mycobacterium sp. UM_Kg1 (assembly GCF_000972925.1). NCBI lineage: Bacteria > Bacillati > Actinomycetota > Actinomycetes > Mycobacteriales > Mycobacteriaceae > Mycobacterium > Mycobacterium sp. UM_Kg1. The sequence goes on from NZ_JRMK01000094.1 coordinate 15,721, forward strand.
CTCCGACATCAAGGGCGCCCGGGTGATGGCGCTGCTGGGCGACTCGGTCACCACCGACCACATCAGCCCGGCCGGCCCGATCAAGCCCGGCACCCCGGCCGCGGACTACCTCGACGCCCACGGTGTGGCCCGCAAGGACTACAACTCGCTGGGCAGCCGCCGCGGCAACCACGAGGTCATGGTTCGCGGCACCTTCGCCAACATCCGTCTGCAGAACCGCTTGCTGGACACCATCGGCCTGGAGGGCACCCAGGGCGGCTACACCCGGGACTTCACCCAGGAGGGCGGCCCGAAGGAGTTCATCTACAACGCCTGCATGAACTACCAGAAGGCCGGCATCCCGCTGGTGGTGCTGGGCGGCAAGGAGTACGGCTCCGGCTCGTCCCGCGACTGGGCGGCCAAGGGCACCACGCTGCTGGGCGTCAAGGCGGTCATCACCGAGTCCTTCGAGCGCATCCACCGCTCGAACCTGATCGGCATGGGTGTGATCCCGCTGCAGTTCCCGGCCGGCGAGTCCGCCGCGTCGCTGGGGCTGGACGGCACCGAGGTCTTCGACATCGTCGGGATCGAGGAGCTCAACTCCGGCAAGACACCCAAGACGGTCAAGGTCACCGCCACCAAGGACAGTGGCGAGAAGGTCGAATTCGACGCGGTCGTGCGCATCGACACTCCCGGTGAGGCCGACTACTACCGCAACGGCGGCATCCTGCAGTACGTGCTGCGCAACATGCTGAAGTCGGCCAAGACCGCGTAGTCGGCGATCACCATGCCCAGGGTCAGCGAGGGTCACCTGGCGGCCCGGCGCCGCCAGATCCTCGATGGCGCTCGGCGCTGCTTCGCCGCCTACGGCTACGACCAGGCGACGGTGCGGCGACTGGAGCAGACCATTGGGCTGTCGCGCGGGGCGATATTTCATCACTTCCGCGACAAGGACACGCTGTTCTTCGAACTGGCGCGCGAGGATGCGCAGCGCATGGCCGATCAGGCTTCCCGCGAAGGCCTGATCGGCGTCATGCGCGACATGCTGGCCGCACCGGAGCAGTTCGACTGGCTGGCCACCCGGCTCGAGATCGCCCGCAAGCTGCGCCACGATCCGGAGTTCAGCCGCGGCTGGGCGGAACGGTCAGCCGAATTGGCCGCTGCCACAACCGATCGGCTCAACCGGCAGACGCAGGCCGGCCGGGTGCGCGACGACGTGCCTGCCGATGTGTTGCACTGCTATCTGGATCTGGTGCTCGACGGGTTGGTCGCGCGACTGGCCTCCGGCGAGGATCCGCAGCGCCTGTCAGCGGTCCTCGACCTGGTCGAGGACTCGGTGCGCCAGAGCTGATTTCGGCTGCCGGACGCGGGCAAGCGCCCCCGCCCGCGCACAGCCGCCCGCCGGCCCGCTCGGGTCAGCGCGCGCGCGTCCGGTGGTTGGGACCACCGCGACTGCGCATCACCGCGCCGGACTCCCGCAGCATGCTGTGCACCGATCCGTACGAGCGCCCGGTCGACGCCGCCAGCGTGCGGATGCTCGCCCCGCGCTCGTAGGCGTTGCGCAACTCGACCAGCTGACGGTCACGCAGCTTGTTGGATTTCGTCGTCGTTGCCACGTCCCCACCCCCTCCCCTCGCCGCCTTGACCACATCAGCGTAGGAAGACAGCCCGGCGCGGGGGCGGGTTTGGCACAAATGCGGGCAATCGGCACCGCCGGGCCCGGTCGGGGCGCTAGGTGTACTGCCCAGACAGGTTGGTTGAGGAAGTGTGACGACTCGCTGTAGCGGTCGTTGAACGGGGAAGGTCTCCCGTCGTGG
>NZ_JRMK01000095.1:0-17434 GCF_000972925.1 Mycobacterium sp. UM_Kg1
ATGTGTATAAGAGACAGGGCACGTTCGGCGGCGCAGGAGGAGATCCTCGACATCATGCTCAACGCGCGTTACTACGCGCGTCAGGCCGCCAAATTGCTGGCCTCCAAGCGGGTACCGGGGCTGTTGCCCGGCGTCGTCAAGACCGTGATCAACCACCACCCGAAGGGTGTCGTGGGCGTCATCGCCCCCTGGAACTACCCGATGACACTGTCGATTTCGGATGCCATCCCCGCGCTGCTGGCCGGCAACGCCGTCGTGATCAAACCCGACAGCCAGACCCCGTACTGCACCCTGGCCAACGCCGAGCTGCTGTATCAGGCCGGTCTGCCCCGTGAGTTGTTGGCCGTGGTGCCCGGTCCGGGCTCGGTGGTCGGCACGGAGATCGTGCAGCAGTGCGACTACCTGATGTTCACCGGTTCCAGTGCCACCGGCCGGACTCTGGCCGAGCAGTGCGGCGCCCGACTGATCGGCTTCTCCGCCGAACTGGGCGGCAAGAACCCGATGATCGTCACCAAGGGCGCCAACCTGTCCGAGGTCGCCAAAGCCGCCACCCGCGCCTGCTTCTCCAACGCCGGGCAGTTGTGCATCTCGATCGAGCGGATCTACGTCGAACGCGAGGTGGCCGACGAGTTCGCCGCGAAGTTCGCCGAACAGGTACGCGCCATGAAGCTCTCGGCCACCTACGACTTCAACGCCGACATGGGCAGCCTGATCTCCGAGGACCAGGTCAAGACCATCTCCAACCACGTCGACGACGCCAAGGCCAAGGGCGCCAAGGTGATCGCCGGCGGCAAGGCCCGTCCCGACATCGGCCCGCTGTTCTACGAGCCGACGGTGCTGACCGACGTCACCGACGAGATGGAGTGCGCCCGCAACGAGACGTTCGGCCCGGTGGTCTCCATCTACCCCGTCGCCGACGTCGAAGAGGCCATCGCGAAGGCCAACGACACCGAGTACGGACTGAACGCCAGCGTGTGGGCCGCGAGCAAGTCCGAAGGTGAGGCGATCGCCGCGCGCATCAAGTCCGGCACGGTCAACGTCGATGAGGGCTACGCGCTGGCATTCGGCAGCGTCGCCGCCCCGATGGGCGGCATGAAGGCCTCCGGGGTGGGCCGCCGCCACGGCGCCGACGGGATCCTCAAGTACACCGAGTCGCAGACCGTCTCCACCGCCCGGATCCTGAATCTGGACCCGCCCCCGGGGATCTCCGGGCCGGTGTGGCAGAAGCTGCTGACCCCGATGATCCGGGTGATCCAGGCGCTACCGGGCCGGTAGCGCTCAGTGCCGGCCGGTCCGGTTCTTGCCCCGGTCGATGTCGCGCTCCAACTCGGCCAGCGCGGGCTCGATGGCGTCGGCCATCTTGTGGATGTCCTCGGCGACTTCCGGCGTGGTCACGAATCCGAAGTCGAGGTGGTCCCGGTACGAGAAGCAGGTGATGTTCAGGGCGACGTCCATCACCGGCGGACCCAGCGGGACCAGTGACTCCAGTTCGGCCCCGGCCATGTAGATCGGAACCGGTGGTCCCGGAACGTTGGAGACCACCAGGTTGATCGGGGCCAGCCGATTCGACAGTCCGGTCGCGGTGTAGGCGCGCGCGGCGAGCTGCAGCAGCCCGGGCGGCGTGGTGTCGGTCAGCCCCATGATCTGATGGGCCGACAGCGCCTTGGCCATCTGCTTGGCGCTCTGGGTGTTGGCGTGAATGGTCTTGAGCCGCTGCGCCGCTCCCTCGATGTCGGTCGCCATGGACACCGTCATCGAACTGACCTTGTTGCCGACCTCCCCCTGGCTCTCCTCGGTACGGGTCGACACCGGGATCTGCGCCACCAATGGCTTGTCGGGCAGCTCACCGCGCTCACCCAGGTACTGGCGGACGGCACCGGCCACGATGGCCAGTACGACATCGTTGAGCTTCACCCCGTAGGCGTCCTTGACGGCCTTGATCCGGGCAAGCTCGATGCGGGCGGCACTGATGCGCCGGTGCGGCGAGACGCTGGCGTTGAACCGGGTCACCGGGGCGTCGAAATACCGCGGGGGTTTGCGGGGCAGCCCCAACCCCACGGTGGCGATCTGCTGGCGGACGGTCTGCTGCAGCAGCCGACCGATCCGGTACGGCGTCTTGACGGCGACGTTGACCAACTCCTCGACCACACGACGCTCGTAGCTGGGCATGGCAGCCCCGTTCGACGAGCCGTGCGCCGCCGGCTCCGGCGGTCGCGGCTCCGGCGTGACGTCCAGCATGATCTCGAACAGTCCTGCGCCCGAGACACCGTCGACGATCGCGTGATGCATCTTGGTCAGGGTCGCGACCCGGCCGCCGTTGACGCCCTCGATCACCCACATCTCCCACAGTGGGCGCGACCGGTCCAGCTTGTAGGACATCAGCCGTCCGACGAGCTCTTCGACCTCGCGCCGACCGCCCGGCGCGGGAACGCCGATTCGTCGCAGGTGGAAGTCGATGTCGAGGTCGTCGTCCTCGACGAACCACGGCCGGTCCAGACCCAGCGGGGCGGGAGTGACCTTCCAGCGCAGCTGCGGCAGTTGCGGAAGTCGCTCGATCAGCAGCTCGCGGACGCGCTCGAAGCTGTAGTTCGGCGCATTGGTCGTGTCACAGATCGCGAGTCCACCGATGTGCATGTGCCAGCCCGCCGTTTCGGCAGACCAGAACGCGGCGTCCACGCCCGAAAGTCGCTGCATCGAAAGAGAGTAGCCCGGACACCGCTTCGCCGGGGGCGGCTCCCCGGCAAAAGATGCGGTGGATCTAGTTCTCGACCGTCACGTGCTTGGCGTGCACCTCGTCGGCGGGACGGGCCTCGGTCTGCTCCTTGGCCCAGCGGTAGTCCGGCTTGCCCGCCGGGGAGCGCTTGACCTCGTCGACGAACCACAGACTGCGGGGCACCTTGTAGCCGGCGATCTCGGTACGCGCGCAGGTGTTGATCTCCTCCAGCGTGGGCCGGGCGTCTCCGCGGGCCTGCACCACTGCGGCGACATGCTGGCCGTAGCGGGCGTCGGGCACCCCGACCACCAAGGCGTCGAAGACGTCCGGGTGGGTCTTGAGCGCGGCCTCGACCTCTTCGGGGTAGATCTTCTCCCCGCCGGAGTTGATCGACACCGACCCGCGGCCCAGCATGGTCACGGTGCCGTCGGCCTCGACCTGCGCGAAGTCTCCGGGGATCGCGTACCGCACTCCGTTGATGGTGCGGAAGGTCTCGGCGGTCTTCTTCTCGTCCTTGTAGTAACCGACCGGGATGTGACCGCGCTTGGCGATGATGCCCCGCACGTCCGAACCGGGCTGGACTTCGTTGCCGTCGTCGTCGAGCACGACCGTGTTCTTGTCGATGGTGACCCGGGGGCCGCCGGTGTGCGCTTCGCCCTTGGCGACGATGCTGGTGCCGCCGAAACCGGTCTCCGAGGAACCGATGGAGTCGGTGATGATCCGGTTGGGCAGCAGCTCCAGCAGCCGCTCCTTGATGCTCGGGCTGAACAGCGCCGCGGTGGAGGCCAGCAGGAACAGCGACGACAAGTCGTATTCGTTGCCGGCGTCCTGGTGGGCCAACAGGGCGTCCAGCAGCGGACGCGCCATGGCATCACCGGTGAAGAACAGCAGGTTGACCTTGTGCTGCTCGATGGTGCGCCATACCGTGTCGGCGTCGAACTCCGGTGCCAGGACCACAGTTTGGCCGCTGAACAGCGACATCCAGGTGGCCGACTGGGTCGCGCCGTGGATCATCGGCGGAATCGGGTGACGGACCATCGGCGGGTTGGCGGCGGCCTGCTTGGCCAAGTCGTACTCATCGGCGATCGGCTCACCGGTGGCGAAGTCGGTGCCGCCGAACAGCACGCGGTAGATGTCCTCGTGGCGCCACATCACGCCCTTGGGGAATCCCGTGGTGCCGCCGGTGTAGAGCAGGTAGATGTCGTCGGCACTGCGGGGACCGAAGTCACGCTCGGGTGAGCTCTGCGCCAGCGCGGCCTCGAACTCCACCCCGCCGTAGCGCTGATAGTCCAGGTCACTGCCGTCCTCGACCACCAGGATGGTCTTGACCTTCGGGGTGTCGGGCAAGACGTTGGCCACCCGATCGGCGTACTGGCGCTCGTGCACCAGGGCGACCATGTCCGAGTTGTCGAACAGGTAGCGCAGCTCGCCCTCGACGTAGCGGAAGTTGATGTTGACCAGGATGGCGCCGGCCTTGATGATGCCGAGCATCGCCACGACGATCTCGTTGCGGTTGCGGCAGTACAGGCCGACCTTGTCGTCCTTCTTGACGCCTTGCTCGATCAGGTAATGGGCCAGCCGGTTGGCCTTCTCCTCCAGCTGCGCATAGGTCAGCTGTTCGGTCCCGCAGATCAGGGCGACCCGATCGGGGACGGCGTCGATGGCGTGTTCGGCTAAGTCGGCGATGTTGAGAGCCACAACACACAAACTAGAACGTGTTACATTTCGATTTCAAGTCGAGGATCCAACCCGGAAAGGCGGACGCCGGTGCCCGAGTCGTCAGAGCAGCCCCACGCCCTCATTGAACAGCGGGGACACACCCTGATCCTCACCTTGAACCGGCCCGAGGTGCGCAACGCCCTGTCCGGCGAAATGCTCGCAATCATGGTCGAGGCGTGGGACCGGGTGGACAACGACGACGACATCCGCTCATGCATCCTGACCGGCGCGGGCGGCTACTTCTGCGCCGGCATGGACCTCAAGTCGGCCAACAAGAAGGCCCCCGGCGACTCCTTCAAAGACGGCAGCTACGACCCCTCACGCATCGACGGCCTGCTCAAGGGCCGCCGCCTGACCAAGCCGCTGATCGCCGCGGTGGAGGGTCCGGCTATCGCCGGCGGCACCGAGATCCTGCAAGGCACCGACATCCGCATCGCCGGCGAAAGCGCCAAGTTCGGTATCTCCGAGGCTAAGTGGAGCCTGTACCCGATGGGCGGCTCGGCGGTGCGCCTGGTTCGCCAGATTCCCTACACCATGGCGTGCGACCTGCTGTTCACCGGTCGCCACATCACCGCCGCCGAGGCTCTGGAGATGGGCTTGATCGGCCACGTGGTGCCCGACGGACAGGCGCTGGACAAGGCTCTGGAGATCGCCGAGCAGATCAACAACAACGGGCCGCTTGCCGTGCAGGCGATGCTGCGCACCATCCACGAGACCGAGGGCATGCACGAGAACGACGCCTTCAAGATCGACACGAAGATCGGCATCAAGGTGTTCTTGAGCGAGGACGCCAAGGAAGGCCCGCGGGCTTTCGCCGAGAAGCGCAAGCCGCAGTTCAAGAACCGCTGATGAAGGTCGCGGTCACCGGAGGCACCGGCTATCTCGGCGCCCACACCGTCAAGACGCTGCTGGAAGCCGGACATTCGGTACGGCTTCTGGTCGCGCCCGGCTGCGGCGCCGAGCCCGTCATCCCCCGGCTGCGTGAGCTGGGCACCCTGGAGGTGCTCGACGGCGACATCCGCGACACCGGGGTGGTGGCGGCGCTGCTGGACGGCTGCGACTCGGTCCTGCATGCCGCCGGGGTGGTCGGCACCAACGACCGCCAGGAAAAGCTGATGTGGGACATCAACGCCTACGCCACCGAGGCGATCCTGACCCGTGCGGTGTCCGCGGGCCTGGACCCGGTGGTGTCGGTCAGTTCCTACAGCGCGCTGTTCCCGCCACCGAACGGGATCATCGGCCCGGACTCGCCCACCGTGCCCGGCCGCAGTGCCTACGCCCGAACCAAGGCCTACGGCGAGCGGGTCGCGCGCCGACTGCAGGACGAGGGCGCCCCGGTCGTGGTCACCTACCCCTCCAGCGTGGTCGGCCCGGCGTTTCACACCGCACCGGGCGTCACCGAGCGGGGCTGGGCGCCGATCGTGAAGTACCGGGTGGCGCCGGTGGTCCGTGGCGGAATGGCGATGGTCGATGTCCGCGACATCGGCCTGGTGCACGAGGCGCTGATGCGGCCCGGCCGCGGTCCGCACCGCTACCTGTGCGGCGGGATCATGGTCACCTTCGACGAGATGATCAGCGCCGTCGAGCGGGGCCTGGGCAAGCCGGTGCGGCGAATCCCGGTGGCCCCCAGCGTTTTCAAGGCCATCGGCCGTATCAGCGATCTGGCCAGCAAGCTGCTGCCGCTGCCCGAGTCGCTGAGCTACGAAGCGGCCTGGTTGCTGACGTCGGCCACCCCGACCGACGACTCGGCCACGCTGGCCGATCTGGGCCTGACGTGGCGGTCGCCGACCGAGGCGATCGTCGCGTCGCTGCAGACGTAGCGCGCGGCGGGCTCCCCCGCCCTCCTGCTCGCCCCTGCTCGCCCCTGCAACCCGCCCTCCTGCTCGCCGAACGTGTAATCAGCCCGACTGTTCCGGCTACTTTTCGGTCTGAGTACACGTTCGGAGTTGTGTCGGTGGGCGTCGGCAGACTTCCGGCATGGGTGAGCCCTTCATCGGCAGCGAGGCCGTCGCCGCGGGACGGTTGACGAAGTACGCGCTGAGCAGTCGGTTCGTCGCGATCCACCCCGACGTCTACGTGCCGCGCGGCACGGCGCTCACCGCCGTGCCGCGGGCGAAGGGCGCGTGGTTGTGGTCGCGTCGTCGCGGGGTGATCGCCGGTCAGTCCGCCGCCGCACTGCATGGCGCGAAGTGGGTCGACGACCACGCCCCCGCCGAGTTGCTCTACGACTGCCGACGGCCACCACCCGGGGTGCGAACCTGGTCGGACCGGGTTCGGCCCGCCGAGGTCCAGCTGATCGACGGCATGCCGGTCGCCACCCCGGCGCGCACCGCGATGGACCTGGCCTGCCGCTATCCGGCCGGAAAGGCAGTGGCCGCCATCGACGCGCTGGCCCGGGCGACCCGACTCACCGCGGCCGACGCCGACGTGATCGCCCGGCGCTATGCGGGTCGGCGCGGCATCCGGCGTGCGCGCCGGACCCTGGCACTCATCGACGCCGGCGCCGAGTCACCCCGCGAGACGTGGTTGCGGCTCTTGTTGATTCGAGCGGGATTCCCGCCGCCGCAGACCCAGCTGCCCGTCCACGACCAGTGGGGACAACTGGTGGCCGTGCTGGATATGGGCTGGGAGGAGATCAAAGTGGGCCTGGACTACGAGGGCGACCACCACCGCACCAGCACACGGCAGTTCCACCGGGACATCCGCCGCCACGAGACCGTGAGCGATCTGGGCTGGATCGACCTGAGGATACCCGGGAAGACACCGAAGCCGGGATCATCGCCCGTGTCAGCAATGCCTGGCAACGCCGAGCGTGCACTGAGACCGAGAAACGCTCCGGTTTTCCGGGCTGATTACACGTTCGGCGGTGCGGGATGCGTCAGACGAGCACCGGCCTGCTGGGCGTGAACACCACCGGCATCGACTCCAGGCCGCTGACGAAGTTCGCCGGGCGCAGTGGCAGGGGGTCGCCGGAGGCCAGCCGCAGGTCGGGCAGCCGCTGCAGCACCCGCTGCGTCATCAGCCGCAGCTCCAGGCGGGCCAGCTGGTTGCCCAGACAGAAATGGGTGCCGAATCCGAATGCCACGTGACTGTTGGGGTCTCGGGTGGCATCGAAGCGTTCCGGCTCGTCGAAAACCGTCTCGTCGAAGTTGGCCGACTCGAACAGCAGCAGCATCTTCTCGCCCTCACACAGCTGCGTGCCGTGGAACTCGATGTCGCGAGTCAGCGTGCGGCACATGTTCTTCACCGGGGAGGTCCACCGCAGCATCTCCTCGATCGCCACCGGCACCCGCTCGGGTTCGCGTTGCAGCATCTCCCACTGGTCGCGATGACGCAGCAGTTGCTCCGTGCCGCCCGACAGAGTGTGCCGGGTGGTCTCGTCGCCGCCGATCAGGATCAGCAGCGTCTCGAACACGATCTCGTCGTCGCTCATCCGCTGCCCGTCCACCTCGGCGTTGACCAGAATGGAGAACAGGTCGTCGGCGGGTTCGGCGCGACGCTTGCCGATCAGGTCCATGGTGAATGCCGTGTAGGCGCTGAACGCCTCCATGACGGCTTGGAAGGTGGCCGACTCGGCGTCCAGGTGCGAGCTCAGCCCGCACACCAGGTCATCGGACCACTTCAGCAGCATGCTGCGCTGTTCGGGCAGCACCCCGAGCATGTCACCGATCACCGCCATCGGCAGCGGGGCGGCGATGTCGCGGACGAAGTCGCACTCGCCGCGCTCGCAGACCGCGTCGATCAAGGTGTCGCACAGCGTCTCGATGGACGGCAGCTGGGCGTGCACGCGTTTGCGGGTGAACCCGGCGTTGACCAGCTTGCGCCGCAACAGGTGCGCGGGGTCGTCCATGTCGATCATGTAGGGGAATCCCGGCTGGTCGGGACGGATGCCGCCGGCGTTGGAGAACACTTCGGGAGTGCGCTCGGCGTCGATCACCGCCTGGTAGGCCGACGCCGCGGCCAGCCCGTTGCGATCCCGGAACACCGGCTCGTTGGCCCGCATCCACCGGTAGGCGGCGCGCGCACCGCCGTCGGCGTAGAAGGTTCCGTCGGTCAGGTCGATATCCGGCTTGGTGGTCGGCGCGACATCGGTCATAACCTCGGTCATGGGCGTCCTCCGGATTACAGTGGGAGTCATGGCTCTTTCGCAGCACACCATCGCTGGCACTGTGCTTACCATGCCGGTCCGCGTCCGTCACGCGGATGTGCATTCCGCGATGTTCTCGGTGCCTGCGGACGCCACGCAGGCGATGATCGACTACAGCGGCCTGCAGGTCTTCCAGCACCAGCCGGGACGGGCGGTGGTGAACCTGATGCTGGCCCGCTACCTCGACGGCGACCTGGGCCGCTACCTCGAGTTCGGCACGGCGGTGATGGTCAATCCGCCGGGTAGCGAGGCGAGCGGCTGGCGGGCCCTGGGCTCTGCCGGAGCGTTCATCCACCACCTGCCGGTGGACCAGGAGTTCACGCTCGAGGCCGGACGCACGATCTGGGGATTCCCGAAGATCATGGCGGACTTCACCGTTCGCGACGGCCGGCGTCTGGGCTTCGACGTCGCCGCCGACGGTCAGCACATCGCCACCATGGAGTTCGCCCGCGGCCTGCCGGTCCCGGGTCTGTTCACGTCTCGGCCACGGACGCTGCAGGCGTTCAGCCATCTCGATGGTGTCGCCCGTCAAATCCCTTGGGAGATGAAAGTTTCCAAAGTGCGTTGGGCCCTCGGCGGCGCCGAGCTGCGGCTGGGCACCCACCCGTATGCCCGCGAACTGGCCGCACTGGGCCTGCCCAAGCGGCCGATGCTGTCCTCGACCGTGGGCCGCGTCGAGATGACGTTCGGCGACGCTGAGGTCTTCAGCGCCTGAATCGGCGTCGCGCCGCCGAACTAAACCAGCGAGGCCAGCTGCTGAATCTGCTCGGTGCTGCGTCCGGTGACCACCATCATGGTGACGCCGGCGGCCTCCCACACCTTGATCTGCTTACGGACGTAGTCGACGTCGCCCACGATCGCGGCGTCGTCCACCAGCTCGTCGGGGATGATCTCGCCGGCCTTGTCCTTCTGTCCGCCGCGGAACAGCTTCGTCACGTCGTCGACCACCTCCGCATAACCCATCCGGCGGTAGACCTCGGCGTGGAAGTTGGTGTCCTCAGAGCCCATCCCGCCCATGTAGAGCGCCAGGTAGGGCTTCATGGCCGCGAACGCCGCCGCGCGGTCATCGGTGATGACGATGTTGGCCGTCGCGCAGATCTCGAAGTCCTCCCGGGTGCGCCGCGCCCCGGGCCGGGCGAAGCCCTCATCGAGCCACTCGTTGTACATGTCGGCCAGCCGCGGCGCGTAGAAGATCGGCAGCCACCCGTCGGCGATCTCGGCGGCCAGCGCGATGTTCTTCGGGCCTTCGGCACCGAGCATCACCGGGATGTCGGCACGCAGCGGATGGGTGATCGGCTTGAGCGCCTTGCCCAGCCCGGTGGTGCCCTCACCGCTGATCGGCAGCGGGTAGTGCGGGCCGGCGCTGGTCACCGGGGCCTCGCGGGCCCACACCTGGCGCAGGATGTCGATGTACTCGCGGGTGCGGGCCAACGGCTTGGCGAAGCGCTGGCCGTACCAGCCCTCAACCACCTGCGGCCCGGACACGCCGAGCCCCAGGATGTGGCGGCCGCCGGACAGGTGGTCCAACGTCAAGGCGGCCATCGCGCAGGCGGTCGGGGTGCGCGCCGACAGCTGCACCACCGAGGTGCCCAGGCGAACCCGCGAAGTCGACGAGCCCCACCAGGCCAGCGGCGTGTAGGCGTCAGAACCCCAGGCCTCGGCCGTGAAAATCGAGTCGAATCCCGCGTCCTCGGCGGCGGTCACCAGTTCTTGGTGGTTGGCCGGCGGCTGTGCGCCCCAATATCCCAGTTGCAGTCCCAGCTTCATCCTCGGCTCCTCGCTCGCCTGCTTGCCACCATTGTTAGAACCTGTTCTACTCGATGCCGTGACTGCCAGCCAAAGCCACCGCGCGCAGATCGATGAGCATGAACCGCCGCTGTCTGCGCCGCTGAAGTTGTCCTTCGACTACACGCGTTCAGTCGGCCCTACCCTTGGCGCATTCTTCACCGCTCTGCGTGAGCGCCGCATCGTCGGGGTGCGTGGTTCCGACGGGCGGGTCTACGTGCCCCCGGCCGAATACGATCCGGTCAGCTACGAGCCGCTCACCGAGATCGTACCGGTGGCCAGTGTCGGCACTGTCGTGTCATGGTCCTGGCAGCCGGAGCCGCTGCAGGGCCAGCCGCTGGACACCCCGTTCGCCTGGGCGTTGATCAAGCTCGACGGCGCCGACGTGCCGATGCTGCACGCGGTGGCGGCCGAGAGCCCCAAGGCCATCAGTGTCGGTACCCGGGTGCACGCGCACTGGGCCGACGAGACCGTCGGAGCGATCACCGACATCGCCTACTTCGCGATCGGCGAGGACCCCGAACCGGTCCCCGACACCCCCGACGAGCGCGACCCGGTGACCATGGTGGTGGTTCCCAGCAGCATCGAGATCCAGCACAGCGCGTCGCGCCCGGAGAGCGCCTACCTGCTGGCCCTGCAGGAGGGCAAGCTGCTGGGCGCCCGGACCGGTGAGACCGGCAAGGTGTATTTCCCTGCGCGCGAAGCCGATCCGGCTACCGGACTGCAGTTGGACACCTTCGTGGAGCTGCCCGACAAGGGCACGGTGACCACCTTCGCCATCATCAACATCCCGTTCGCCGGCCAGCGGATCAAGCCGCCGTATGTGGCCGCCTACGTGCTGCTCGACGGTGCGGACATCCCCTTCCTGCACTTGGTGTCAGACATCGACGCCCACGAGGTGCGGATGGGCCTGCGCGTCGAGGCGGTGTGGAAGCCCCGCGATCAGTGGGGCCTGGGCATCGACAACATCGAGTACTTCCGGCCCACCGGCGAACCGGACGCCGACTACGACACCTACAAACACCACCTGTGAGGGGCAGCATGACGCAACGCGATGTCGCGGTGGTGGGCTTCGCCCACGCCCCGCACGTCCGCCGCACTGACGGAACCACCAACGGCGTCGAGATGTTGATGCCGTGTTTCGCCCAGTTGTATGCCGAGTTGGGTATCGCCCAGACCGACATCGGCTTCTGGTGCTCGGGTTCGTCGGATTACCTGGCCGGCCGGGCGTTCTCCTTCATCTCGGCGATCGACTCGATCGGCGCCGTTCCGCCGATCAACGAGTCGCATGTGGAGATGGACGGCGCCTGGGCCCTGTATGAGGCCTACATCAAGGTGCTGACCGGCGAGGTCGACACCGCGCTGGCCTACGGTTTCGGCAAGTCCTCGGCCGGCCAGCTGCGCCGGGTCCTGGCGTTGCAGACCGACCCGTATACCGTCGCCCCGCTGTGGCCGGACTCGGTGTCGATCGCCGCACTGCAGGCCCGACTGGGCCTGTCCGGCGGCCAGTGGACCGCCGAGCAGATGGCCCGCGTGGCGCTGGACTCCTTCGCCGTCGCCGAACGGGTGGACTCGGTGGAGTCGACGGACAGCCTCGACGAACTGCTGCAGCGTCCGTTCTTCGCCGACCCGCTGCGCCGCCACGACATCGCCCCGATCACCGACGGCGCTGCCGCGATCGTGCTGGCCGCCGGCGACAAAGCCCGTGAGCTGTGCGAAAACCCAGCCTGGATCACCGGTTTCGAACACCGGATCGAGTCCCCGGTACTGGGCAGCCGCGACCTGACCCGGTCGCCGTCGGCCGCCGCCTCGGCACAGGCCGCCACCGGCGATGAGATGCCCGCCGTGGACGTCGCCGAGATCCACGCTCCGTTCACCCATCAGCACCTGATCCTGACCGAGTCCATGCGACTGCCCTCGAAGACCAAGGTGAACCCGTCCGGTGGCGCCCTGGCAGCGAACCCGATGTTTGTCGCGGGGCTGGAGCGCATCGGCTTTGCCGCCCAGCACATCTTCTCGGGTTCGGCCGGCCGGGTGCTGGCGCACGCCACCAGCGGGCCTGCCCTGCAACAGAACCTGGTCGCGGTGATGGAAGGACGCAACTGATGGCCCAACTCGCTGCGGTGCTGGGCACCGGACAGACCAAGTACGTCGCCAAGCGCCAGGACGTGTCGATGAACGGCATGGTGCGCGAAGCCATCGACCGGGCACTGGCCGATTCGGGATCGACGTTTGCCGACATCGACGCCGTGGTGGTCGGTAAGGCGCCGGACTTCTTCGAGGGCGTGATGATGCCCGAGCTGTTCATGGCCGACGCCGTGGGCGCCACCGGCAAGCCGCTGATCCGGGTGCACACCGCCGGTTCGGTGGGCGGCTCGACCGCGGTGGTGGCGGCCAGCCTGGTGAAGTCCGGCAAGTACCGGCGGGTGCTGGCGATGGCCTGGGAGAAGCAGTCGGAGTCCAACGCCATGTGGGCGCTGAGCATCCCGGTGCCGTTCACCAAGCCGGTCGGCGCCGGCGCCGGCGGTTACTTCGCTCCGCACGTGCGCGCCTACATCCGCCGCTCCGGGGCCCCGACCGACATCGGCGCGATCGTCGCGGTCAAGGACCGACTCAACGGCGCCCGCAACCCGCTGGCCCATCTGCACCAGCCCGACATCACCGTCGAGAAGGTGATGGCTTCCCAGATGCTCTGGGACCCCATCCGTTTCGATGAGACCTGCCCGTCGTCGGACGGTGCCTGCGCGATCGTGATCGGCGACGAAGCCGCCGCGCAGGACCGCATCGACGCCGGCGAGCCGGTGGCGTGGATCCACGCGACCGCGCTGCGCACCGAGCCGCTGGCGTACGCCGGGCGCGACCAGGTCAATCCGCAGGCCGGCCGCGATGCCGCGGCCGCCCTGTGGAAAGAGGCCGGGATCACCAGCCCGATCGATGAGATCGACGCCGCGGAGATCTATGTGCCGTTCTCCTGGTTCGAGCCGATGTGGCTGGAGAACCTTGGCTTCGCGGCTCCCGGCGAGGGCTGGAAGCTCACCCAGGCCGGGGAGACCGCGATCGGCGGGAAGCTGCCGGTGAACGCCTCCGGCGGTGTGTTGTCGTCCAACCCCATCGGCGCCTCGGGCATGATCCGGTTCGCCGAGTCGGCGATCCAGGTGATGGGCAAAGCCGGCGATCACCAGGTTCCGAATGCGCGTAAAGCGTTGGGCCACGCCTACGGCGGCGGTTCGCAGTACTACTCGATGTGGGTGGTCGCCGCCGACAAGCCGGCCGCCAAACCCGCCGACTGAGAGGACGACCGGCATGAACGCAGATCACCCCGCCCACGTTGCAGGTAAGCGCTCCCGGGACGCGGTCGTGGCGCGCGACAAAGAGGCCTGGCTGGCGAACTTCGCCGAGGACGCGATCGTGCAGGACCCGATCGGGCCGTCGCACTTCGACCCGGAGGGCAAAGGTCACCGGGGCCGCGACGCGATCTCCGCGTTCTGGGACAAGGCGATCGCCAGCACCGACAAGATCGAATTCAACTTCTCCGACACCTTCCAGTGCGGCGACGAGGAAGCCAACACCGGAAACATCACGATCACCATGGGCGGGCACCAGATCGTCACCGAGGGCGTGTTCACCTACCGCGCCAACGACAAGGGTGAACTGGTCGCCCTGCGTGCCTACTGGGAACTGGACCGCGCGGCCAAGACCGCGCGCAAGCTCTGAGCCGCGCCGCTCACTCGCAACACCTGCGCCGAACGTGTAATCAGTCCGATTTTCCTGGCGATTTTTCGGTCTGATTACACGCTCGGCGAACCCTGCATCAATCGCCCAGTTCGACCGGCGCCAGACCTTCGCGGTAGCGCTGCGCCAGATCCCGGTAATACGGCGGGTTCGCGTTGATCCACAGCTCGGCGCTGGTGCCCTCGATGGGGCCTTTGACGACGGCCGGCGAACCGGTCACCAGCATCCCGTCGGGGATCCGGGTGCCGGCCAGCACCGTCGCACCGGCCGCCACCAGGGAGCGGCTGCCGATCACCGCGCCGTCGAGCACGGTGGCGTGGTTGCCGATCAGCGCCTCGGCGCCGATGTTGGCCCCGTGGATCAGGCACATGTGGGCGATCGTCGCGCCCGGGCCGATGTCCACCGGCACCCCCGGCGGCACATGCAGCACCGAGCCGTCCTGGACGTTGGCACCCTCGCGCACCACGATGGGCGCGTCGTCGGCGCGCAGCACGGTGCCGAACCAGACCGAGGCCCCGGCTTCGACGGTGACGTCGCCGATGAGCGTGGCGGGGGGCGCGACGAAGGCCGTGGGGTCGATCTTGGGTGAGCGACCGTTGAACGAGAACAGCTGCATCGTTCAGATATACCAGGGACCAAAGACCCCGAACTAGCAGGGTTTATTGCGCAATCGAAGGTCAAAACTGTAACGTGTTCTAGTTAGAAGCACAGGGTTGGAGGCAACAGGTGAGCACTGACAGCGCCGAAGTAGGCGTCCGCCACATCGACACCGGGACACTGCCGGATCGCTATGCCCGCGGTTGGCACTGCCTGGGCCCGGTGAAGGACTTCCAGGACGGCAAGCCGCATTCCGTCCACGCTTTCGGCGCCAAGCTGGTGGTGTTCGCCGACTCGCAGGGCGAGCTGCACGTGCTCGACGCCTACTGCCGCCACATGGGCGGCGACTTGAGCCGCGGCGAGATCAAGGGCGACGAGATCGCCTGCCCGTTCCACGACTGGCGCTGGGGCGGCGACGGCCGCTGCAAGCTGGTGCCCTACTCCAAGCGGACGCCGCGGATGGCGCGTACGCAGGCCTTCCCCACCGACGTGCGCGGCGGCCTGCTGTTCATCTACCACGACCCGGAGGGCAACCCGCCGCCGGACGAGGTGCGGATCCCGGAGATCCCGGAATGGTCCAGCGGTGAGTGGACCGACTGGCGCTGGAACTCGATGGTGATCGACTCCAACTGCCGCGACATCATCGACAACGTCGTGGATTTCGCGCACTTCTTCTACATCCACTACGGCCTGCCCACCTCCTTCAAGAACGTCTTCGAGGGCCACATCGCCTCGCAGTACCTGCGCAACGTCGGGCGTTCCGATGTGCCAGGCCTGGGCACCCAGTACGGCGAGTCGGTCCTGGACTCGGAGGCCTCCTACTTCGGTCCGTCGTTCATGATCAACTGGCTGCACAACAGCTACGGCGGTTTCAAGGCCGAGTCGATCCTGATCAACTGCCACTACCCGATCAGCCAGGACCAGTTCCGGCTGATGTGGGGTGTGATTGTGCAGAAGCCCAAGGGCTTGGACGACGCGACCACCGAGAAGATCGCGGACGCCATGACCGACGGTGTCAGCAAGGGCTTCCTGCAGGATGTCGAGATCTGGACTCACAAGAGCCGGATCGAGAACCCGCTGCTGGTCGAGGAGGACGGCGCGGTCTACCAGCTGCGCCGGTGGTACTCGCAGTTCTACGTCGACGCCGCCGACGTCACCCCGGAGATGACCGATCGCTTCGAGATCGAGATCGACGCCACGGTGGCCAACGAGAAGTGGAACGCCGAGGTGGCGGAGAACCTGCGGGTGCAGGAAGAGGAAGCCAAGGCCACAGAGGCTTCAGAAACCGTCAACGCAGAGTAGCCCCGGCGCCATGGCCCGCGAGGTTCCCGACGCCGGCGAGCTGGCCCGGTCCATGCTGATGTTCTACGGCCCGCACGACGACCATGACGGGCACGGCGACTCGCCCGACGACGACGGCCCCGATACCCGGTATTCGCGACACCCGGTGGACCCACAACGCTACGCGGCGATTCGTGCTGCGACGCAACGCGATACCGACCGCTACCTGCATTCGGGCCTGATGCCGGTGCAGTGCCGACACTGCACGGCCACGGTCGAGGTCAAGAAGCTGGGCCCCGGACACACCTCGGTGCAATGGGATTCGGCGGCGGTCAAGCAGTGCGCCCACTTCGCCGCCGAACGCGAGGCCGGCCACAGCAGCGGCCGAAGCCGCGGCTGCCCGAAGCTGGCGAAGAGCATCGCGCACGCGATCGCCGAGGGTGCACTGGAGGAGTTCTCCAGCGCTCCCCCGCCCGGCGACGGGATCGACTAGCTCAGTTCACCTCCCGCGAGCAGACGCAAAATCGCACTCAACACGGTGTTTGAGTGCGATTTTGCGTCTGCTCGCGGGAGGCATTCAGCGGGTCACAGGCCGGCGAAGCGCTCCCGGACCTGCTCGGGGGTCAGTCCGTAGTCGGCCAGCGAGTATTCATGTTTGGGTGCCCGCGGACCGGTCTTGCTGGCGGCGTAGTCGTCGGCCATGGCCTGGCGGGCGTCATCGGAGAGCTCGATACCGAAACGCTCGTAGATGCTCGCCGCGGTGGCCAGCGGATCGGCGACGAAATCCCGGTAGTCGATGTCGCAGAACTGGGCCTGGTCATAGTTGGCGCGTTGAGCGTTGAACAACTCCAGTCCGCGCGCCCAGGTCTCCATCTCGTCGGCGCCGATCTGCGCGCCGACGAACGTGTTGGACTGGCCTTCGGTGGTGTGCTGGGCCAGCGAGCACATCGACGCCAGGATGGTCTCGGGCGGGCGATGGCACTGCACGATCAGCGCGTCGGGGTAGACCGTCATGATCGCGTCCAGCGCGAACAGGTGACTGGGGTTCTTGAGCACCCACCGCTTGTCCTGGTCGTTGAGCCCGATCAGTTGCAGGTTGCGGCGGTGTCGGCGGTACGCCGGAGTCCAGTCCTGCTGGGAAAGCCAGCGCGAGTACGTCGGCAGGTGCGCCAGCGTCTCGTAGGACACCGAGTGCAGGGACTGGCGTAGCAACTGCCAGCACTCCTCGAGGCCGTCGGCCGTCATGTAGTGCAGCCCGGTGTACTCGGGGTTCTCCTCGTGGTGGCGGGCGAACTGCGACTGCATCTGGGCGAAGACCGGGTTGCTGTCCCAGGTTTCGCGTGGCGGGCGCGGCTGGGGGAACTCGGCGAGCCACATCTGTAAGCCCTGGTTGGCCGGGTCGGCACCCAGCAGCCGGTGCAGCGCGGTGGCTGTCTCTTATACACATCTGACGCTGCCGA
>NZ_JRMK01000096.1:0-17281 GCF_000972925.1 Mycobacterium sp. UM_Kg1
ACTGCCCACACGGGTGGAAAAGTAGGACACCGCCGAACACAACATAAAGCCCTGTGCCCCCCAAGAAATTGGGGGGCACAGGCATTTGTCCATAACTTCTCAGTGGTGCGCGAATCGACAGCGCGAATGCGACCGTGTCAAGAGGTCGGCGATGCCCGCCGTATCCTTTTCGGTAGCACTGATACGACCGGAGGGCACGAGGTGGCCGAACACGGCAATGGCGGCAGCGGGCCGCGGGGCGGCAGAGGCGCCGGAGATGCCGGGCGACGTGGCCGGCCCGCACAGTCCGGCGGCGGCTCCTTCCGCGGCACCGGCGATCAGCGCCGCACCCCCCGCAGCGCCGGGGGAGCAGGCGCACCAGACCGGGACCGCCGCCCGCGGCGCGACCACGACGGCAGCGCACGTCCCCCGCGGGACCGCGACGCCGCTCGTCCTCCGCGGGATCGCGACGCACGCCCCCGTCAGGACCGCGACGCCCGGCCCCCGCGGGACCGCGACCACACTCCGCGGCCGCCCCGGCCCGCCGGTGACGAGGCTGCGCCCCGCTACGACGACCCGCCGCTGCCCGAAGGCGTGGAGCCCAAGCAGCTCGCGCCGGAAGTGCGCCGCGAGCTCAGCACGCTCAACCGGTCGACCGCTGATGCGGTGGCCTGCCACCTGGTGGCCGCCGGAATGCTGCTCGACGACGATCCCGAGGCCGCGCTGCGACACGCCAAAGCGGCCCGGTCCCGCTCCACGCGGATCACCGCGGTACGCGAAGCTGTCGGTATCGCCGCCTACCAGTGCGGCGACTGGTCGCAGGCCCTGGGCGAACTACGTGCCGCGCGGCGGATGGGCAGCAAATCCGCGCTGCTGCCGCTGATTGCCGACTGCGAACGCGGCCTGGGCCGTCCGCAGCGGGCCATCGAGCTGGCCACCGGCCCGGAGGCCGAGGAACTCGAGGGCGACGAGGCCGACGAGCTGCGGATCGTCGCCGCCGGTGCACGTGCCGACCTGGGACAGTTGGAGCAGGCCCTGACCGTGTTGTCGGCGGCTCCCACCGATCCCGACCGGACCGGTTCCACGGTGGCCCGGCTGCACTACGCGCACGCCGAGACGCTGGTGGCGCTGGGGCGCGAGGCCGAGGCGCTGGAGTGGTACCTGCGGGCCGCGGCCGCCGACACCGAGGGCGTCACCGACGTCGAGGAGCGAATCGCCGAACTCGGCGGCGGCGCGACGCTGGCCGAGGAGTACGACTGCCTGCTGCTCGATCTGGACGGCACGGTGTTCCGCGGCGGCGAGCCGACGCCGGGCGCCGTCGACACCGTGGCCGGCCTGACCAGCCGGGCGCTGTACATCACCAACAATTCGTCCCGCGGTGCCGACGAGGTTGCGGCTCACCTGAACCGGCTGGGCTTTGCCGCCACCGCCGAGGACGTGGCCACCAGCGGCCAGATCGCGGCCGGTCTGCTGGCCGGCCAGCTGCCATCCGGAGCGCGGGTGCTGGTCCTGGGCGCGCCGTCGCTGGCCGCGGAGATCGCCGCCGTCGGATTGGAGCCGGTGCGCCTGGCCACCGACGAACCGGCCGCAGTGATCCAGGGGCTGTCCACCGAGACGGGCTGGGCCGAGCTGGCCGAGGCCGCCCTGGCGATTCGCGCCGGTGCGCTGTGGATGACGACCAACGTGGACAAGACGCTGCCCTCCGAACGCGGCCTGCTGCCCGGCAACGGCTCGATGGTGGCGGCGCTGCGGGCCGCCACCGACGCCGAGCCGCAGGTGGCCGGAAAGCCGGGACCGGCGCTGCTGACGGCCGCGCTGGCCCGCGGCGACTTCTACGCCCCGCTGGTGGTCGGCGACCGGCTCGACACCGACATCGCCGCGGCCAACGCCGCCGCACTGCCCAGCCTGATGGTGCTTACCGGCGTCAACTCCGCGCGCGACGCGGTGGCCGCGGCCGCCGAGCAACGGCCCACCTACCTCGGCCACGACCTGCGGGCACTGAATATCGGCGCCGGCCGGCTGGCCATCGGCCCGCAGCCCTGCTGGGACGTCACGGTGGACGGCGACACGCTGACCGTCGGCGCCGCCCAGCCCGAGGACGAGGACGCCGACGGGCTGTCGGTTGTCCGCGCGCTGGCCGCCGCGGTGGCCGGCGCCGAGCTGGCCGGTCGGCCGTTCAGTGTCACGGCCGCAGACGACGCCGCGGCCGCGGCTCTGCAGAAATGGTCTCTGCTCGGTACGTGGAACGACGTGGCCGCACCGGCCATGGACTAGCGTGAGTGACAGCCATGAACAACGAGATTGAGGACGTGCGGGCCCGTGTCGCCGCGGTGTTGGCCGAGTTGCCCGGCGAAGCCGAGCTGGCCGACCTGCCGGCGCACAGCGATCTCAACGCCCTGGCCCAGCGGCTCGAGGAAGCCCACCAGGTTCTGGTGCGGGCACTGGAGTCGGTAGAGAAGGGCTGAGGCTGGAAATGTCGCGGCGCGCGCGCGTCGACGCCGAACTGGTCCGGCGCGGATTGGCGCGGTCTCGCCAGCAGGCCGCCGAACTCATCGATGCCGGCCGGGTCACCATCGACGGCATCCGGGCGGTCAAGGCCGCCACCGCCGTGCCGGTGACCGCTGCGCTTGCGGTGATCGACGGCGAACGCAGCTGGGTGTCGCGCGGGGCGCACAAGTTGATCGGTGCGCTGGACCATTTCGGCATCGCGGTCGCCGGGCGCAACTGTTTGGATGCCGGCGCGTCCACGGGCGGCTTCACCGAGGTGCTGCTGGACCGGGGCGCGGCGCGGGTGGTCGCCGTGGACGTCGGCTACGGACAGCTGGCCTGGTCGCTGCGCACCGATGAGCGGGTGGTGGTGATCGAACGCACCAACGTCCGGGGCCTGACCCCGGAGATCATCGGCGGGCCTGCCGAGCTGATCGTGGCCGACCTGTCCTTCATCTCGCTGGCGACCGTGTTGCCGGCGCTGGTTGGCTGCGCGTCACCGGACGCCGATATCGTTCCGATGGTGAAGCCGCAGTTCGAAGTCGGACGACAACTGGTGGGTTCCGGTGGGGTGGTCTCGGACCCGGCACTGCGCGCGGACGCGGTCCTGTCGGTGGCGCGGCGCGCCGGCGAACTGGGGTGGGGCACCGTGGCCGTCACCGCCAGCCCGTTGCCCGGGCCATCGGGCAACGTCGAATACTTTCTGCATCTGCGTGCGGCCACTGCGCAGCTCACCGGTGAGGCGTTGCAGGCGGCCGTGCACGACGCTGTCGCGAGGGGCCCGCAATGACCGATCGTCAACGGACCGTGCTGCTGGTGGTGCACAGCGGGCGCGAAGAGGCCACCGACACCGCCCGCCGCGTCGAGAAGGTGCTCGACGAACACGGCATCGCCCTGCGCGTGCTGACCGCTGAAGCCGTCGACAAGGGCGCGCTGCACGCCGGCTCCGACGACGGCCGCGAGTTGGGTGTCCAGATCGACCTGGTGGACCCCGACACCGGCGCCGCCGAGGGCTGCGAGCTGGTGTTGGTGCTCGGCGGCGACGGCACCTTCCTGCGTGCCGCCGAACTGGCCCGCAGCGCCGATATCCCGGTACTGGGTGTCAATCTGGGCCGGATCGGCTTTCTGGCCGAGGCCGAGGCCGACACGATTGACCAGGTCCTGGACAAGATCATCGCCCGCAACTACCGGGTGGAAGACCGCATGACCCTCGACGTGGTGGTGCGCGCCGACGGGGAGATCCTCGACAGCGGCTGGGCGCTCAACGAGGCCAGCATGGAGAAAGGCCCGCGGTTGGGCGTGCTGGGCGTCGTCGTCGAGGTCGACGGGCGGCCGGTGTCGACGTTCGGCTGCGACGGGGTGCTGGTGTCGACCCCCACCGGCTCCACCGCCTATGCGTTCTCCGCCGGCGGGCCGGTGCTCTGGCCCGACCTGGACGCCATCCTGGTGGTGCCCAACAACGCCCACGCGCTGTTCGCCCGGCCCATGGTGACCAGCCCCGAGTCCACCATCGCGATCGAAGTCGAAAGCGACGGCCACAACGCGCTGGTGTTCTGCGACGGCCGCCGCAAGATGCTGGTGCCCGCCGGCGGGCGCCTGGAGGTGCAGCGCGGCGTGACACCGGTCAAGTGGGCGCGGCTGGGCCGCTCGCCGTTCACCGACCGCCTGGTGCGTAAGTTCCGGTTGCCCGTCACCGGTTGGCGCGGACAGTAGGGGTTGGCGAGGGGTGCTGACTGAGATCCGGATCGAGTCCCTGGGCGCCATCAGCGCGGCCACCGCTGAGTTCGATCGCGGCCTGACCGTGCTGACCGGCGAGACCGGCACCGGCAAAACCATGGTCGTCACGGGACTGCACCTGCTCGGCGGTGCGCGCGCCGACGCCAACCGGGTACGGTCCGGGGCCGCCCGTGCAGTGGTGGAGGGCAGGTTCTGCACCGCCGACCTCGCGCCGGAAGCCGCCGAGCAGATCGACGGCCTGCTGGAGACGGCCGGGGCGGAGCGTGACGAGGACGGCACGGTGATCGCGGCCCGTTCGGTCAGCCGCGACGGCCCGTCGCGGGCCTACCTGGGCGGGCGGGGGGTTCCCGCCAAATCCCTGACCGGATTCACCGGCAGCCTGCTGACCCTGCACGGCCAGAACGACCAGCTGCGGTTGATGCGCCCCGAGGAGCAACGTGCGGCGCTGGATCGCTACGCCGCGGTCGGGCCCCGGCTGCAGCGCTACCGGACCGCGCGGGCGGCCTGGCAGTCGGCACGCGCTGAGCTCGTCGACCGCCGCGACCGGGCCCGGGAGCTGGCGCAGGAAGCCGACAGGCTGACCTTCGCGCTTCGCGAGATAGATGCCGTGGACCCGCGGGCCGGGGAAGACGACGCCCTGACCGCCGAGATCCGGCGACTGTCCGAACTCGACGCCCTGCGCGCCGCCGCCGCCGGTGCGCGGGCGGCCCTGGCCGGCGGTGCCGACGATGCGATCGGTGAGGCGGACGCACCGAATTCGGCCACCGACCGGCTGGGGCAGGCGCGGGCGGCGCTGGCCGCCACCGACGACACCGACCTGCAGGCCCTCGGCGATCAGCTGGCCGAGGCGCTCACGGTGGTCGGTGACGTGGCCCGCGAACTCGGCGGCTACCTGCAGGATCTGCCGACGGGCACCGACGCGCTGGACGCCAAGCTGGCCCGGCAGGCGGAGCTGCGCAATCTGACCCGCAAGTACGCCGCCGATATCGACGGCGTACTGGCGTGGGCGGCGCAGTCCCGGGAGCGCCTGACCCAGCTCGACGTGTCCGAAGAGGCACTCGCCGAATTGGCCCGCCGTGTCGACGAACTCGGCGAACAGGTGGTCAAGGCGGCCACCGATCTGAGCGCCGCGCGGGCCAAGGCGGCCGGCGGCCTCGCCAAGGCGGTCAGCGCCGAGTTGTCGGGGCTGGCGATGGCCGACGCGGAGTTCAGCGTCGCGGTGCGCACCAGCCCGGCCGCCGCCGAGGACCCGGCCGCGTTGCGGTTGCCGTCGGGCCAGACCGTGCACGCCGGCGCCGACGGTATCGACGAGGTCGAGTTCGGCCTGGCCCCGCACCGCGGCATGATGGTGCTGCCACTGGCCAAGAGCGCCTCGGGCGGGGAGCTGTCCCGAGTGATGCTGGCGTTGGAGGTGGTGCTGGCCACCTCGTCGTTGTCGGCGGCGGCGCGGCAGTCCGCCGGCACCACCATGGTGTTCGACGAGGTGGATGCCGGGGTGGGGGGCCGTGCCGCGGTGCAGATCGGCCGGCGGTTGGCGCGCTTGGCCCGCACCCACCAGGTGATCGTGGTGACGCACCTGCCGCAGGTGGCGGCCTACGCCGATGTGCACCTGATGGTGGAGCCCAGCGGGCGCGACGGCGCCAGCGGGGTACGGCGGCTGCAGGACGACGACCGGGTCGGCGAGCTGGCCCGGATGCTGGCCGGGCTGGGCGAGACCGACACCGCGCGGGCCCACGCCCGAGAGCTGCTGGACGCCGCTCAACAGGATCGGGGCGCAGCGTCGGACGCCTAGCGCCGACGGTTCAGCTCGTGCCGAGTCGGTGATTTTCGGGCCCTTTCGGACCCGTACCATTGCTGTGACTGCTGTGACGTGATGTAACTTCTGAGGCTAGTGTTACGGCGCGCCTCCTGGGATTGCGCCGCGTTCGGGGCCAGAATCGCGCCCATGAAGATGCCTGCGCTGCTGTCTCGTAACACCGCCCGGCCCGGTCTTGTCGGCACCGCCCGGGTCGATCACGACATCGACCGGCTGCTGCGCAGAGTGGGTCCCGGCGACATCGTGGTCCTCGACATCCTCGACCTGGACCGGATCACCGCCGACGCCCTGGTGGAGGCCCAGATCGCCGGGGTGGTCAATGCCTCGGCGTCGATCTCCGGACGCTACCCCAACCTGGGTCCGGAAGTGCTGGTCGCCAACGGCGTCACGCTGATCGACGAAGCCGGGCCCACGGTGTTCAAGAAGATCCGGGACGGCGCCAAGGTGCGCCTCTACAACGGCGCCGTGTACTCCGGCGACCGTCGGCTGGCCCGCGGCGTCGAGCGCAGCGACGTCGAGATCGCCGACATGATGATCGAGGCCAAGACCGGCTTGGTCGCGCACCTGGAGTCCTTCGCCGGCAACACCATCGAATTCATCCGCAGCGAGAGCCCGCTGCTGATCGACGGCATCGGGATCCCCGAGATCGACGTGGACCTGCGGCGCCGCCACGTGGTGCTGGTCGGGGATGAAGACAGTGCCGCCGACGACCTCAAGTGCCTCAAGCCGTTCATCAAGGAGTACCAGCCGGTGCTGGTGGGCGTCGGCACCGGCGCCGACGTGCTGCGCAAGGCCGGGTACCGCCCGCAGCTGATCGTCGGCGACCCCGACCAGATGAGCGCCGAGGTGCTGCGCTGCGGCTCCCAGGTGGTGCTGCCCGCCGACGCCGACGGTCACGCGCCCGGTCTGGAGCGCATCCAGGACCTCGGGGTCGGCGCCATGACCTTCCCCGCCGCCGGATCCGCGATGGACCTGGCCCTGCTGCTGGCCGATCACCACGGCGCGGTGCTGCTGGTGACGGCCGGGCACACGGCCAACATCGAGACGTTCTTCGACCGAAGCCGCCAGTTGACCAACCCGTCGATGTTCATGACCCGGCTCAAGGTCGGCGAGAAGCTGGTGGACGCCCGCGCGGTGGCCACCCTGTACCACAGCCGGATCTCGGCCGGCGCCATCTCGCTGCTGGTGCTGAGCATGCTGATGGCGATCATCGTCGCGCTGTGGGTCTCGCAGACCGACGCCGTGGTGCTCGAATGGCTCGGCAACTACTGGCACCAGCTGTCGCAGTGGCTGCGGCACTGGGTGACCTAGCAAATCGGAGGCGGCACCGCGATGATCACCCCTCGCTACCACGCGATGTCGCTGACGGCAGTGCTGCTGGCACTGGTGTTCGGCGTCGTGCTGGGTTCTGGACTGCTGTCGGGTCCGCTCATGGCCGGGCTGCAGGCGGACAAGCAGGACCTGCGGGACCAGATCGGTGCGCTGCAGCAACAGCACGACGAGTTGGCTGAGCGGCTGCGCAACGCCAACGATTTCGACACCCAGATGGCGCCCCGGATCGTGCGCGACGCACTGACCGGCAAATCGACGGTGATCTTCCGGGCGCCGGACGCCGCCGACGGCGACGTCGAGGCCGTCGCACGGATCATCGGACAGGCCGGCGGAACGGTCACGGCCACCGTCACGCTGACCGACCAGTTCGTCGCCGGCGACGCCGAGGAGAAGCTGCGCGCCGTGCTGGAGTCCGGGATCGTGCCGGCGGGCGCTCAACTGAGCACCAACCTGACCGACCAGGACGCCCAGGCCGGCGATCTGCTCGGGATCGCGCTGTTGATCAACCGCAACCCCACCATCGCGCCCGCCGACGACGCCGCGCGGGAGACGGTGCTGGCCGCCCTGCGCGACACCGGCTTCGTCACCTACCCGCAGGAGCGTATCCCGGCCGCCAACGCGGCGGTGGTGATCACCGGCGGCGCGCTGCCCGACGACGCCGGCACCCGTGGGCAGAGCGTGGCCCGGTTCGCCGCCGCCCTGGCCCCGCACGGCGCCGCCACGGTCCTGGCCGGCCGGGACGGGTCGGCCTCGGGTACCTCGGCGGTGGCGATGGCCCGCACCGATCCCGCAGTGGCCGCAGCGATCAGCACCGTCGACGACGTCGACATCGAAGCGGGCCGGATCACCACCGTGATGGCGGTGAGCAGCCTGATCGGCGGGGGCCGGCCGGGGCAGTACGGCATCGGCGAGGGCGCCGGGTCGGTGACGCTGGCGCAATAGCATGCCCGTCGCGCGGGCGTGACCGGGCGTGTCTGGAGCCCAGACGCCGGGTCGATGTTAGGGTGAGATTCCGTGGGTCGGCAGGCCCTGAATATCCTGCGCCGTCGTCACGGAGGTTGGTGTTGCCACCACTGCGAAAGCATCCGCAAACCGAGCCGAAGCATCTCTTCGTCACCGGTGGAGTTGCGTCCTCACTCGGTAAGGGGCTGACGGCGAGTAGCCTCGGCCAGCTGCTGATTGCCCGGGGACTTCAAGTCACCATGCAGAAGCTGGACCCCTATCTCAATGTCGATCCCGGGACGATGAACCCGTTCCAGCACGGGGAGGTGTTCGTCACCGAGGACGGCGCCGAGACCGACCTCGACGTCGGCCACTACGAGCGGTTCTTAGACCGCGACCTGTCCGGTTCGGCGAATGTGACCACCGGACAGGTGTATTCGACGGTCATCGCCAAGGAACGTCGCGGCGAGTACCTCGGCGACACCGTCCAGGTGATCCCGCACATCACCGACGAGATCAAGCGGCGCATCCTGGCGATGTCGGAGCCCGACGCCGACGGCGTGCGCCCCGACGTGGTGATCACCGAGATCGGCGGCACCGTCGGCGACATCGAGTCGCAGCCGTTCCTCGAAGCCGCCCGGCAGATCCGCCACGACGTCGGCCGCGACAACGTGTTCTTCCTGCACGTGTCGCTGGTGCCGTATCTGGCGCCCTCCGGAGAGCTCAAGACCAAGCCCACCCAGCACTCGGTGGCCGCGCTGCGCAGCATCGGTATCACCCCCGACGCGCTGATCCTGCGTTGCGACCGCGACGTGCCCGAGGCGCTGAAGAACAAGATCGCGCTGATGTGCGACGTCGACATCGACGGGGTGATCTCCACTCCGGACGCGGCCTCGATCTATGACATCCCGAAGGTGCTGCACCGCGAGGAGTTGGACGCCTACGTGGTGCGGCGGCTGAACCTGCCGTTCAAGGACGTCGACTGGACCGAGTGGGACGAGCTGCTGCGCCGTGTCCACGAACCCCACGAGACCGTCCGAATTGCTTTGGTGGGCAAGTACATCGACCTGTCAGACGCCTACCTGTCGGTGACGGAGGCGCTGCGGGCCGGCGGTTTCAGCCACTACGCGAAGGTTGAGATCAACTGGGTGGCCTCCGACGTCTGCGAGACCCCGGCGGGCGCCGCCGCCGCGCTGGGCGACATGCACGGCGTGCTGATTCCCGGCGGGTTCGGGATTCGGGGCATCGAGGGCAAGATCGGCGCGATCGCCTACGCCCGCACCCACGGGCTGCCGGTACTGGGTCTGTGCCTGGGCCTGCAGTGCATCGTGATCGACGCGGCCCGCACGGCCGGGATCACGCAGGCCAGTTCGGCGGAGTTCGACCCCGACACCCCCGACCCGGTGATCGCGACCATGGCCGACCAGCAGGACGCGGTCGCCGGCACGGCCGATCTCGGCGGCACCATGCGGCTGGGCGCCTACCCGGCCGTCTTGGAGCCGGGTTCGATTGTGGCCGAGGCATATCAGGCCACCGAAGTGTCCGAACGCCATCGGCATCGCTTCGAGGTCAACAACGCCTACCGGGACCGGATCGCCGAGAGCGGGTTGCGCTTCTCCGGCACCTCCCCGGACGGCAAGCTGGTCGAGTTCGTGGAATACCCCCGCGAGGTCCACCCGTTCCTGGTGGGCACCCAGGCACACCCCGAGCTCAAGAGCCGACCCACCCGGGCACACCCGCTGTTCGCCGCGTTCATCGGTGCGGCGATGGACTACAAGGCCGCCGAGCGGCTGCCGGTCGAGATCCCCGAGTACGCCCACGAGTCGCACAACGCCGAGCACGACGCTGCCGGACACGATGACGCCCAGAACGGCGCCGAAGGGCACGGCGGCGGCGCCCGCCCGCTGACCGAGCCCCTGCACGAAGCGCAGCCGGAACACCTCACCCGTGGCTGACCACGTCTTCGAGACGACCTCGTCGCGGCTGCTGCACAGCGGCAAGATCTTCGCCCTGCGCCGCGACGAGGTGGTCATGCCGGGCGGCGCGACCGCCACCCGGGACGTGGTGGAGCACTTCGGTGCCGTCGCAGTCGTCGCCCTGGACACCGAGGGCCGGATTCCGTTGATCTACCAGTACCGCCACGCGCTGGGCCGCCGGTTGTGGGAACTGCCCGCCGGCCTGCTCGACGTCGGGGGAGAGCCGTCGCAGCAGACCGCCGCCCGCGAACTGGTCGAGGAAGCCGGGCTGACGGCGACCACCTGGCAGGTGCTGGTGGACCTGGACTCCACGCCGGGCTTCTCCGACGAGTCGGTCCGGGTGTACCTGGCCACCGGCCTGACCGAGGTGGATCGCCCGCAGGCCCACGACGAAGAGGCCGACCTCGAGCTCGCCTGGTATCCGATCGCCGACGCCGTCGAGATGGTGTTCGCCGGCGAGATCGTCAATGCGATTGCGGTGGCGGGGATTCTGGCCGCCTACACACACCACCAGGGCGTCGGCACCCTGCGCGACCCGGACGCCGAGTGGGTCGACCGGCCCACCGCGTTCGCCGCAAGGCAGAACCGGCCATGACCGCGGCGGCCCGGCCGGTGTGTCCGCTGAACGGGCAGTTGCAGGGGTATCTGGACCACCTGACCATCGAGCGCGGGGTCGCGGCCAACACGTTGAGCTCCTACCGGCGCGATCTGCGCCGCTACCGCGATCATCTGGTGTCGCGGGGAATCGAGGATCTGGCCGCCGTCGGCGAAACCGATGTCACCGAGTTCCTGGTGGCGCTGCGCCGCGGGGACCCGGACAACGGCGTGCCCGCGCTGTCGGCCGTCTCGGCGGGCCGGGCGCTGATCGCGGTGCGCGGCCTGCACCGATTCGCCGCTGCGGAAGGACTGGTGGCCACCGATGTGGCGCGTTCGGTCAAGCCACCGACACCGGGCCGGCGACTGCCCAAGAGCCTGACCGTGGACGAGGTGGCGGCGCTGCTGGCCGGCGCCGGCGGCGACAGCGCCACCGACGGGCCGTTGACGCTGCGCAACCGCGCACTGCTGGAACTGTTGTACTCCACCGGATCCCGCATCTCGGAGGCCGTGGGACTCGATCTGGACGACATCGACGTCGCAGACCGCTCGGTGCTGCTGCACGGCAAGGGCGGCAAGCAGCGGCTGGTGCCGGTGGGCCGGCCGGCGATCGCGGCGCTGGACGCCTACCTGGTGCGCGGCCGGCCCGACCTGGCCGGCCGGGGACGCGGCAACGCGGCGGTGTTCCTCAACGCCCGGGGCGGGCGGCTGTCGCGCCAAAGCGCCTGGCAGGTGCTGCAGGACGCCGCCGAGCGGGCCGGGATCACCGCGAAGGTGTCACCCCACACCCTGCGGCATTCCTTCGCCACCCATCTGCTCGACGGCGGCGCCGACGTGCGGGTGGTGCAAGAGCTGCTCGGTCACGCCTCGGTGACCACCACCCAGATCTACACCTTGGTGACCGTCAACGCACTGCGCGAGGTGTGGGCCGGGGCGCATCCGCGCGCCCGCTGACCGGGGGCTACGCCTCCAGGGTCTACGACCCCAGGTACGTCGACTCCAGCACCAGGTCCTCCAGCAGGCTCTGGTACTCCACATGCGTCTTGTGCTCGACGGTGTCCCACCGTGAGCCCTGCTGGGCCTGCATGTACTCCCGGTAGCGCGGCGCCCCGGGCAGCTTGACGTTGTCGGCCACCACCACCGACCCCGGATGCAGCCAGCCCCGGTCGAGGATGGCCTGCAGGTCGGGCAGATAGGCGTTCTTGTCGTGGTCGATGAACAAAAAGTCCAGTCTGCCCGCGGTGAACCCGTGTTCAGTGGCCAGGGTGTCCAGCGTGCGCCCGCCGTCGCCGATGGTGCCCACCACGCAGGTGATCCGGTCGGCCACCCCGGCGTGCTCCCAGATCCGGCGGGCGTTGACGGCGTTGGCCTCAGCCAGCTCGACGGAGTAGATCCGTGCCTGCGGCGCGGCGCGGGCGATCCGCAGCGCGCTGTAACCGCAGTAGGTCCCCAGCTCAAGGACCAGGCTCGGGTTGACCCGCTTGACCGCGGCGTCGAGCAGCAGGCCCTTCTCGTCGCCGATGTTGATCAGCAACGACTTGGAGTAGGCGAACTCGTCGAGGCGAGCAAGCGCGTCGTCGATGTCGCCGGGCCGGGCCTTGGCCAGCACGAACTCGACCGCAGCGGCCTCGCGGCCGTCGCCGATCTGGCCCGTGGTGATGACGTTGCGCGCACCGGTTGCCATCCGCAGGAACGACCACCGCAGGAAGGGGAGACGTCGTTTGAGGCTCATGGAAACGATCTTATGGCCGTCGGCGCGGTCAATCACTGCTCATGGCCACTGTCGGCGGCGGTCACCTATTAGACTTCTGCGGATGTCCGCAACCACAGACCCGGTCCGGTCATGAGCGACGACGACAGCACAGCCGTCGGTTTGACCGGGCGTCCGCCGCGGAATATCCCCGAACCGCAGCCCCGTTCGTCCCATGGGCCGGCCAAGGTCATCGCGATGTGCAACCAGAAGGGCGGCGTCGGCAAGACGACCTCCACCATCAACCTCGGTGCCGCGCTGGCCGAGTACGGCCGCCGCGTACTGCTGGTGGACCTCGATCCGCAGGGCGCGCTGTCGGCGGGGCTGGGTGTGCCGCACTACGAGCTGGCGCACACCGTGCACAACCTGCTGGTCGAACCGCGGGTCGGCATCGACGACGTACTGGTGCGCACCGGGGTGGAGAACCTGGACCTGGTGCCCTCCAACATCGACCTGTCCGCAGCCGAGATCCAGCTGGTCAACGAGGTGGGACGCGAGCATTCTCTGGCGCGGGCGCTGACTCCGGTGCTGGACAGCTACGACTATCTGCTGATCGACTGCCAGCCTTCGCTGGGGCTGCTCACCGTCAACGGTCTGGCCTGCGCCGACGGCGTGGTGATCCCCACCGAATGCGAGTACTTTTCGCTGCGCGGCCTGGCGTTGCTGACCGACACCGTCGACAAGGTGCGCGACCGGCTCAACCCGAAGCTGGAGATCAGCGGAATCCTGCTGACCCGCTACGACCCGCGCACCGTCAACTCCCGGGAAGTCATGGCGCGCGTCGTGGAACGTTTCGGCGATCTGGTGTTCGACACCGTCATCACCCGTACCGTGCGGTTCCCCGAAACCACCGTTGCCGGTGAACCCATCACCACCTGGGCGCCGAAATCCTCGGGAGCGCAGGCCTATCGCGCATTGGCCCGCGAAGTCATCCACCGATTCGGCGCGTGAACGCCGACACCGATGCTTCCGAGGCACCCGGCGACGCGCAGGGCTCAAGCGGCGGCGGTTTTCAAGTCCGGCTGAACAACTTCGAGGGCCCGTTCGACCTGCTGCTGCAGCTGATCTTTGCGCATCGCCTCGACGTGACCGAGGTGGCGTTGCACCAGGTCACCGATGACTTCATCGCCTACACCCGCGACGTCGGCGCCCGGCTCGAGCTCGAAGAGACCACCGCCTTTCTGGTGATCGCCGCCACCCTGCTCGACCTCAAGGCTGCGCGGCTGCTGCCGGCCGGCCAGGTCGACGACGAAGAGGACCTGGCGCTGTTGGAGGTCCGCGACCTGTTGTTCGCCCGGTTGCTGCAGTATCGGGCCTTCAAGCACGTCGCGCAGATGTTCGCCGAGCTCGAGGCGGCCGCGCTGCGCAGCTACCCGCGCGCGGTCTCCCTGGAAGACGGGTTCGCCAACCTGCTGCCCGAGGTGATGCTCGGCGTCGACGCCGAGACTTTCGCCCAGATCGCGGCGGCGGCCTTCACACCCCGCCCGGTCCCGGTGGTGGGCATCGAGCACCTGCATCAGGTGATGGTGTCGGTTCCCGAGCAGGCCGGGGTGGTGCTGCGCCTGCTGGAGTCCCGCGGCCAGGGGCAGTGGGCGTCGTTTTCCGAGCTGGTCGCCGACTGCCGGGCGCCGATCGAGATCGTCGGGCGTTTCCTGGCGCTGCTCGAACTGTATCGGGCCAGGGCGGTAGCATTTGAGCAGTCAGAACCACTTGGTGTGCTCCAGGTGTCGTGGACGGGCGAACGCCCAACCGCGGGAGAGCTAGTAGACCTGGTGAAAGCAGAATCGGCCGAGTAGTGCGAGACGAATTGATGACTGACCACATGCCCGACTCCGACGCGCCGGAGGAAGCCGAGACCTCCGACGCTGCGGTGGACCCGGCGGCGGAGCAGGAACCCGCGGTCCCGGCGGGTTCGGGCCTGGGGATCGACGTCGCGCTGGCCCCCGAACTCGAGGATTCCGAGCTGGGGTCGGTGCTGGAGGCGCTGCTGCTGGTGGTGGACACCCCGGTGACCGTGGAGGCGCTGGCGGCCGCCACCGACCAGCCGGTCTACCGGATCACGGCCAAACTGCGGACGATGGCCGAGGAGTTCGCTGCCCGCGACAGCGGGATCGACCTGCGCGAGACCGGCGGCGGCTGGCGGCTGTACACCCGGGCGCGGTTCGCGCCGTATGTGGAGCGACTGCTGCTCGACGGCGCCCGCTCGAAGCTGACCCGGGCCGCGCTGGAGACGCTGGCCGTGGTCGCCTACCGCCAGCCGGTGACGCGGGCCCGCGTCAGCGCGGTGCGCGGCGTCAACGTCGACGCGGTGATCCGGACCCTGGTGGCCCGCGGGCTGATCACCGAGGCCGGCACCGACCCCGACACCGGAGCGGTGACGTTCGCCACCACCGAGCTTTTCCTGGAGCGCCTCGGCCTGTCGTCGCTGACCGAGTTGCCCGACATCGCCCCGCTGCTGCCGGATGTCGATGTGATCGATGAAATGAGCGAAACCTTGGACAGCGAACCGCGTTTCATGAAACTCGGCGGTGCGCCCGCGGCCGACCAGCCGCTGACTTTCGATGTGGACCAACTCTGATGGCCTTCAATGATTTCGAGTCGGACAACGACGGCGTGCGCCTGCAGAAGGTGCTGTCGCAGGCCGGGGTGGCCTCGCGCCGGGTCGCCGAGCGGATGATCCGGGACGGACGCGTCGAGGTGGACGGTCAGGTGGTGACCGAACTGGGCACTCGAGTCGACCCCGCCGCCTCGGTGATTCGGGTCGACGGGGCACGGGTGACCCTCGACGACACCCGCGTCTACCTGGCGCTGAACAAGCCGCGCGGGGTGCATTCGACGATGTCGGACGATCGCGGCCGGCCGTGCATCGGCGACTATGTCGAACACCGGGTCCGGGGCGACGCCAAGCTGTTTCACGTCGGGCGCCTGGACGCCGACACCGAGGGCCTGATGTTGCTGACCAACGACGGCGAGCTGGCCCACCGGCTGATGCACCCGTCGTATCAGGTGCCGAAAACCTATGTGGCCACCGTGCTGGGGACGATCCCGCGCGGGCTGGGTAAGAAGCTGCGCGAGGGCGTCGAACTCGACGACGGTCCGGCCAAGGTCGACGACTTCGCGGTGGTCGACGCGGTGCCCGGCAAGTCGCTGGTGCGGGTGACCCTGCACGAAGGCCGTAAGCGGATCGTGCGGCGGATGCTGGCCGCGGTCGGCTTTCCGGTCCAGGAGCTGGTCCGCACCGACATCGGTGCGGTAGCGCTGGGGGAGCAGCGCCCCGGCAGCATCCGGGCCTTGAGCCGCAAGGAGATCGGCGAACTTTACAAGGCAGTCGGACTGTGAGCGCCGGCAGCGGGCCCGTGGTGGCGATCGACGGGCCGGCCGGAACCGGCAAGTCCACGGTCGCGCGGGGACTCGCCAAGGCGTTGGGTTCGCGCTACGTCGACACCGGCGCGATGTACCGCGTAGTCACCCTGGCGGTGCTGCGATCCGGCGTGGACCTCGACGATTCCGACGGCGTGGCCGCGGTGGCGCAGCGCGCCGAGGTCAGAGTGGAATCGCAACCCGACGGCGACCGCGCTTACCTTGGCGACGAAGACGTTTCGCGAGAGATCCGGGGCGAGCAGGTGACCCGGGCGGTGTCGGCGGTCTCGGCGGTCCCCGCGGTGCGCGCCCGGTTGGTCGCGCTGCAGCAGGTGGCCGCGCGCGGTGGCGGCGTGGTGGTGGAAGGCCGCGACATCGGCACCGTGGTGCTGCCCGACGCCGACGTGAAGATCTTCCTGACTGCCCCGGCCGAGATTCGCGCGCAACGGCGCAACGCCCAGAACATTGCGGCGGGGCTGCCCGACGACTACGTCGGTGTGCTGGCCGACGTGCTGCGCCGCGACGAGCTGGACTCCACACGGGCGGTGTCGCCGCTGCGGCCCGCCGACGACGCGGTGATCGTGGACACCGGAGACATGACCCAGGCGCAGGTGGTCGAACATCTGCGGGACTTAGTTGAGCGGCATTGCGGGGCGATCCGATGAGTGATGGAACCTGGGTCGACGAAAGCGACTGGGAGATCGGCGAGGACGGCGGGTTCGAGGACCTTGCCGAGGACTCCGGGCCGCCTCCGGTGGTGGCGGTGGTGGGCCGGCCCAACGTCGGCAAGTCGACGCTGGTCAACCGGATCCTGGGCCGCCGCGAGGCGGTGGTCCAGGACCTGCCCGGCGTGACGCGCGACCGCGTCTCCTACGACGCGTTGTGGACCGGCCGCCGGTTCGTCGTGCAGGACACCGGCGGTTGGGAGCCCGACGCCAAGGGCCTGCAGCAGCTGGTGGCCGAGCAGGCCGCGGTGGCGATGCGCACCGCGGACGCGGTGATCCTGGTGGTGGACGCGGTGGTGGGCGCCACCGCCGGCGATGAGGCCGCCGCCCGCATTCTGCGCCGGTCCGGTAAGCCGGTGTTCTTGGCCGCCAACAAGGTTGACGGCGAGCGCGCCGAGGCCGACGCGGCAGCTCTGTGGTCGCTGGGGCTGGGCGAGCCGCATGCGGTGAGCGCCCTGCACGGGCGCGGCGTGGCCGACCTGCTCGACGAGGTGGTCGCCAAGCTGCCCGAGGTTGCCGAAACCGCCGGCGGCGGGGGCGGGCCGCGCCGGGTGGCGTTGGTCCTGTCTCTTATACACATCTC
>NZ_JRMK01000097.1:0-17179 GCF_000972925.1 Mycobacterium sp. UM_Kg1
GGCGACACCCTGCGGGTGGTGTATCTGTTCCTCGCCGGCCGACCAGACCGCCGTACCGAGCTGACCCTGACCGTGCCCGCCACGGACCCGGTGATCCCTTCGCTGGCGCGGCTGTCGTTCCAGGCCGGCCGCTTCGAACGCGAGATACTCGACCTGTACGGGATCACCCCGCTGGGCCATCCCCAACCGCGCCGGCTGGTCCGGCACGCGCATTGGCCTGCAGATTGGCACCCGATGCGCAACGACGCCGGGAACCCGGGCGATTTTGTTGCCGCGGATCACTTTCCCTTCCTGACGGTCGAGGGTGCCGGGGTCTACGAGATTCCGGTCGGGCCGGTGCACGCCGGCCTGATCGAGCCGGGCCACTTCCGGTTCTCGGTTGTCGGCGAGTCGGTGCTGCGACTCAAAGCGCGCCTGTGGTTCGTGCACCGCGGCATCGAGCGGCTGTTCCAGGGCCGTACCGCCGGCGCTGCAGTCGATCTTGCCGAACGGATCAGTGGCGATACCTCCGCCGGCCACGCCCTCGCACACAGCCTGGCCGTCGAGGATGCCCTCGGCGTAGAACTGCCCGATTCCGTGCACCGGCTGCGCGCTGTGCTCATCGAACTCGAGCGTCTCTACAACCACGCGGCCGATCTGGGTGCCCTGGCCAACGATGTGGGTTTCGGCCTGGCCAACTCCCACGCCCTGCGGGTCCGCGAACTGGTGCTGCGCATCAACGACCAAGTGAGCGGCCACCGGCTCCTGCGCGGCGCGATCAGTCCCGGAGGCGTTGCGCTACAGGCGCTGCCCGATCCTGATCGGCTGCAGGCACTGGCCGACGACATCGCTGAGATCGCCGAGCTGACGCTGGGCAACTCGACCATCTACGACCGGTTCGCCGGGACCTCGGTGTTGCACCGGGAAGACGCCGTGGCGATGGGCACCCTCGGGTACGTGGCGCGGGCCAGCGGGCTTGTCACCGACGCCCGCCTGGACCACCCCAGCACCGAGCTTCCGATCACCGAGGTGACGGCGAGCGGGGGTGACGTACTGGCCCGCTACACCGTCCGCCGCGATGAATTCGCGGCATCGGTGGCCCTGTGCCGCACCCTGATCGAGGACCACACCGGCCCGATCGTGGTGCGGGAACCCCTTCCAGCGGTGACGGGACGCAGCAGCGGGATCGGCATCGTCGAGGGCTGGCGCGGCAGCATTGTGCACCGGGTGGAGATCGGGGCCGACGGGCTACTCCGCCGCGCGAAAATCGTGGATCCGTCGTGGTTCAACTGGCCCGCACTGCCGGTGTCGATGGCGGACACGATCGTCCCGGACTTCCCGCTGACGAACAAGAGCTTCAACTTGTCGTATGCCGGAAACGATTTGTAGCCGCTGGGCGCAGAGCCCCTGTATGTCAGGATAGTTGACATGATCGACGTGGACAGCGCCCCGCTGGGATACCTGCTGTATCGGGCCAGCTCAGCGCTGCGACCGCAGGTGAGCGCGGTGCTGGGCCCGCTGGGGCTCACGCTGCCGGAGTTCGCCTGCATGCGCGTGTTGTCACTGCGGCCCGGGCTGTCCAGCGCCGAACTGGCCCGCCGCGCCGGAGTCACCCCCCAGGCGATGAACACCGTGCTGCATCGGTTGGAGAACCGGGGAGCGGTGAGCCGCCCGGACTCGGTGCCGTCCGGCCGGGCGCTGCCGGCCACGCTGACCGAAGCCGGCCGGGACTTGCTGACCAAGGCCGAACAAGCCGTGCGCGTCGCCGACGGCCGGGTTCTGGCCGCGCTGAGCACAGCCGAGCAGCATCGGCTGCGGGAGATGCTGGAGCGGATCGGCGCGGAGTGCACGCCGGGTTGAGGCCGGCGATCCGCTTCGCCCTGCCCGCGGGCGCCGCTTAGCCGCGTTCGGCGATCGTGTGCCAGGGTTGGGCAGCCTCGAGCTCGTAGGCCAGTTCCAACAGGCGGGCCTCCTGCCCGACCGGGGCGCTGAACATCATGCCCACCGGCAACCCGGCGGCCGATTGCGCCAGCGGCAAGGAGATCGCCGGCTCACCGGTCACATTCTGCAGCGGAGTGAACGTCACCCAGTCCATCAGCCGGTCGATGATCTGCTCGTAGTCCGCGGTGGGGTCCAGGTGGCCCACCCGCGGTGTTTCGTGGGCGAGTGTCGGGGTGAGCGCAACGTCGTAGTCGCCGTACAACCGCGAGGTGTGCCGCCGGCGCACCGAGGCCAACCGGGCGACCGCCAGCGGCAGCCGGTACAGCTGGCGGGTGGCGTGGCGATCCAGTCCCAGCGTCAGATTGTCCAGCCGGGTGCGGTCGAAGCTGGGACCGAACATCCGTCGGCCACCCTTGACCAGGGCCGTGGACAGGAATGCCCAGTAGAGCAGGAAGTCATCGGCGAAGGTCGCCGGGACCGGCGGCCGGTCCAGGTAATCGACATGGTGGCCGAGTTCCTCGAGCAGCGCGGCGGTCTTCAAGGTGAGCTCGCGCATCTCCGGCGAGGTCTCCCGGGCGATCGACTGGGTGGTCACCGCGACCCTCAGACGCTGGGTGCTCGGCCCCCGGACGTCGCCGATCGGCGCCAGCCGGGTGTTGCGCGAGATCCGTTCGGCTTCTGCGTAAAAGGCTGCCGTGTCCCGAACCGAACGCGTCACCACCCCGTTGAAGACGATCCGCAGCGGCATAGCGCGCAGGTCCTTGTCCAGCGGCAACCGGCCCCGCGACGGCTTGAGCCCGACCAGGCCGTTGCAGGCCGCTGGAATGCGGATGGACCCGCCGCCGTCGTTGGCATGGGCGATCGGCACCACGCCGGCGGCGACGAATGCCGCCGACCCAGAGGACGATGCCCCGGCCGTGTAGTCGGTGTTCCACGGGTTGCGTACCGCGCCGAGCCGGGGATGCTCGGCCGAGGCGCTGAATCCGAACTCGCTCAGCTGCGTCTTGCCCAGGGCGATCAGCCCGGTGTTGCGGTACAGCGCGGCGAAGTCGCCGTCGGCTGCGGCGGGGTGCGGCTGCCATGCGTCGGTGCCCTGCATGGTCGGCATCCCAGCGACGTCGACGTTGTCCTTGACGAACGTCGGCACACCCTGGAAGCGCCCGGAACCACCCCGCTGGGCGGCATCGCGGGCCTGGCCGAACGCCCGGTAGGCCAATGCGTTGAGTTCGGGATTGACCGCTTCGGCGCGCGCGATAGCGGCCTCGGCGAGTTCGACGGGCGACACCTCGCCCGATTGGAGTCGTTCGACCAGTCCGAGCGCGTCGGAGTTGCCGAGCGCGTCGTCGCCGAAGGCGTGCACAAGTTGCATGCCGGTGACACTAGCCGACGGGCCGGGCGCCGCTGTGCCGACTCGGCACTGCCCGGCTCCGGCGACCGGATGTACTTATGCCCCAACGAAAATCGCCGCCCTGCCCGGAAACGGGCGTGGCGGCGATTTTCCTATGGCCGAGGATCAGGCCTGGCCGACCTCGAACCGCACGAAGCGGGTCACGGTCACGCCTGCCTCTTCCAGCAGCGCCTTGACGCTCTTCTTGGAGTCCGACACCGAGGACTGCTCCAGCAGCACGACGTCCTTGAAGAAACCGGTGACCCGGCCCTCGACGATCTTGGGCAGGGCGGCCTCGGGCTTGCCCTCCTCCTTGGCCGTCTCCTCGGCGATCCGGCGCTCGTTGGCGACCAGGTCGGCGGGAACGTCGTCACGCGTGAGGTACTTGGCCTTGAGCGCGGCGATCTGCAGCGCCACGGCGTGTGCCGCCTCGGTGTTGGAGCCCTCGTACTCGACCAGGACACCCACGGCCGGCGGCAGGTCGGAGGCCCGCTTGTGCAGGTAGGTCTCCACCTTGCCGTCGAAGTAGGCGACCCGGCGCAGCTCAAGCTTCTCGCCGATCTTGGCCGACAGCGCCTCGATCGCCTCGCCGACGGTGCGATCGCCGGCCTTGGCGGCCTTGAGCACCTCGACGTCGTCGGTCTTGGCCGCGGCGGCCGCGGTCACGACCTCCTCGGCCAGCGCCTGGAACTCGGCGTTCTTGGCGACGAAGTCGGTCTCGGAGTTCAACTCGATCAGGGCGCCGTCCTTGGCGGCGACCAGGCCTTCGGCAGTGGCGCGCTCAGCGCGCTTGCCGACGTCCTTGGCGCCCTTGATGCGCAGCACCTCGACGGCCTTGTCGAAGTCGCCGTCGCTCTCGGCCAGCGCATTCTTGCAGTCCATCATGCCTGAGCCGGTGAGTTCCCGAAGCCGCTTGACGTCGGCAGCGGTGTAGTTCGCCACTGTGGTGTGCCTTTCCTACGATGCGTCGGTGGTGGTGTCGGCGCCGGCGGCGGCGTCGGGCGCAGAGGTGGTGGCGCCCGCCAGCAACTCCTGCTCCCACTCGGCCAGCGGCTCAACCGCGTCGGCCTCCGCCTTGCCCGCACCGTTGCCCTGACCTGCCCGGGCCTGCAGCCCCTCGGCCACCGCGGAAGCGATGACCTTGGTCAGCAGAGCCGCCGAGCGGATCGCGTCGTCATTGCCCGGGATCGGGTAGTCGACGAGGTCGGGGTCGCAGTTGGTGTCCAGAATCGCGATGACCGGGATGCCCAGCTTGCGGGCCTCGCCGACGGCGATGTGCTCCTTGTTGGTGTCGACGACCCAGATGGCCGAGGGCACCTTGGCCATGTCGCGGATACCGCCGAGGCTGCGCTCCAGCTTGTTCTTCTCGCGGGTCAGCATCAAGATTTCCTTCTTGGTGCGTCCCTCGAAACCGCCGGTCTGCTCCATGGCCTCGAGCTCCTTGAGGCGCTGCAGACGCTTGTGCACGGTGGAGAAGTTGGTGAGCATGCCGCCCAGCCAGCGCTGGTTGACGTAGGGCATCCCGACCCGGGTGGCCTCGGCCGCGACCGACTCCTGCGCCTGCTTCTTGGTACCCACGAACATGATGGAACCGCCGTGGGCGACGGTCTCCTTGACGAACTCGTACGCCTTGTCGATGTAGGTCAGCGTCTGCTGCAAGTCGATGATGTAGATGCCGTTGCGGTCGGTGAAGATGAACCGCTTCATCTTGGGGTTCCAACGACGGGTCTGATGCCCGAAGTGGGCGCCGCTGTCGAGCAGCTGCTTCATGGTTACGACAGCCATGGCTGTATCCAGCTTTCTTAGTGTCGGTTGTCGCCCGGCGTCGGGTGAGGCCGGGCCCTGGTGCCTGCTGAGATACCGGACCCCTGTCGGGGACCATCCGGCATCCGGTTGTGGTGCAGACACGCGAAGTCAGTCCGCTTGACGCGAACCGCGTAGCCGAGTTTACACCGTCCCAACAGGTGCTTTGTCCACAGCGGTGACTGGCCGGTTTCGGGGCCGCCGGAGTGCACTGGGGGCATGCGATTTGCGGCGTTGTTGCTGGCCGCCAGCCTACTGCTCGCCCCGCCGGCGTTGGGCGGCCCGATCCGGCTGGATTGGCCGCTGCGACCGCGCCCGGCGGTGACGCGGCCGTTCGACGCACCTCGCCCGGACTGGCGGCGCGGTCACCGGGGCGTGGACCTGGCCGCCGAGCCGGGCCAGCCGGTGTATGCCCCGGTGGCCGCGACCGTGGTGTTCGCCGGGTGGTCCGGTGGGCAGCCGGTGGTGTCGCTGGGCCATCCCGGCGGGCTGCGCACCAGCTACCAGCCGGTTTCGGCGAAGGTACGGGCCGGGCAGCTGCTCGCCGCGGGATCGGTGCTCGGCACGGTGGAGCCCGGCCATCCGGGC
The DNA here is from genome assembly GCF_000972925.1 of Mycobacterium sp. UM_Kg1. Classification (NCBI taxonomy): domain Bacteria; kingdom Bacillati; phylum Actinomycetota; class Actinomycetes; order Mycobacteriales; family Mycobacteriaceae; genus Mycobacterium; species Mycobacterium sp. UM_Kg1. The sequence goes on from NZ_JRMK01000097.1 coordinate 5,699, forward strand.
TGCGCCGCGCCGGCCTGCCTGCATTGGGGCGCGATGTGGGGTCCGGCGTCCCGCGCCGACTACGTCGACCCGCTGGGGTTGCTGGCCTCGACGCCGATTCGACTCAAGCCGCTGTCGAGCGGCTAAGACGCCAGCACCCGGCGCAGAAAATCGGTCATCACGGCTATGACGGCCTCGGGCTGGTCGCGTTGGACCCAATGGCCGGCACCGGCGATGACTTTCAACTCGGCGTGCGGGATCAGCGCAGCGGCCGCGCGCGCTCGCGCCACCGGCACACCGACATCGCGGTCGCCGTGCACGATCAGCACCGGTCGCGCGATGTCCGCCAGTCGGTTGGTGTAGTCGGTTCTCAACCGGTTCCACAACATCTCATTGCGCTGCCATTGCTCGAAAGCGGTGAACCCGGGCCGGCGGGCTGCGGCGACGATCTCCGCGACCAGCTCCGGGGTGCGTTGCGCCGGGTCGCGGATCAGGGATTTGAGGCTCCAGGCCAGGGCCGCACTGTTGGTCGCCATCGCGCGGGTGGCCAGGTCGAGTACGCCGGTGCGCTGCATCGCCCAGGCCAGCAGGTGTCGCCCGCCGTGCAGCCGCGGCATCAGCCCATAACTGTCCAGCAGCACCGCCCCGGCGACGCGTTGCGGCCGTGCCAGCACATGGCCGATCGTCAGTCCCCCGCCCAGCGACAGGCCGCCGATGCCGTAGCGGTCCAGGCCGAGCGCGTCGACGAACTCCCCGACGTAGGCCACCAGCCGTTGCTGCGTCACCCGCCAGTCGGGCAGCGGACTGGCACCGCAACCCGGATGATCGGGCGCGACGACCCGAAAGCCGACGGCGGCCAGCCGCGGTCCGACAGCACCCCAGGACAGCGACGCGTTGTCGGTGCCGCCGCCGTGCAGCAGCACCACGGTGCCGGCCGGCGGGTCATCGGGGCGGAAGTCGAGGTAGGAGACCCGCGCTGAGGGAAGGTCGACGAATTCCCGCACGGTCACGCTCGCGGATGGGCCTGATCGTGCACGGCACGCAGCCGGGCAACCGTGACATGGGTGTAGAGCTGGGTGGTGGCCAGGCTGGAGTGCCCGAGCAGTTCCTGCACGATCCGCAGGTCCGCCCCGCCCTCCAGCAGGTGCGTGGCCGCGGTATGGCGCAGGCCGTGGGGACCCATGTCGGGGGTGCCACCCACCGCGGCGACGGTCTGGTGCACCACGGTGCGGGCCTGGCGGGGATCAAGGCGCCCGCCGCGGGCGCCGAGCAGCAGCGCCGGGCCGGATTCGGCGGTCGCCAGCGGCGGTCGCCCCCGCGCGAGCCACGCCTGCAGGGCCTCGGCGGCGGGCTCCCCGAACGGCACGGTCCGTTGCTTGTTGCCTTTGCCCACCACCCGCAGCACCCGCCGGGAGCTGTCCACGTCATCGATGTCGAGTCCGCACAGTTCGCTGACCCGTACCGCCGTGGCGTAGAGCAGCTCGGTGATCAGCCTGTCCCGCAGCGCTAGCGGATCTTCTTGTTGTGCACCGGATTTCGCGGCATCCATCACTTCTTGAGCCTGGTCGCGGCGCAACACCGCCGGCAGCGTGCGGTGGGATTTCGGCAGCTGCAGACGCGCCCCGGGATCCGATGTCAGCAGTCCGCGGCGCGCCGCCCAGGCGGTGAAGGTCTTGACCGTCGACGTGCGCCGTGCCAGCGTGCTGCGGGCCGCGCCGGCGCCGGCCTGCGTGGCCAGCCAGCTGCGCAGCAGCGGAAGGCTCAGCTCATCGAGGCGACTGTGTCCGCGTTCGGCGAGAAACCCGAACAGCGATCGCAGGTCGCCGAGGTAGGCGCGCCGGGTGTGGTCCGACCGGCCCCGCTCCAAAGCCAGGTACTGGTCGAACTCCTCGAGAATCGCGTCCACCGGGCCACGCTCTCAGACCGGTTGCCCGCAGCCTCAGGTGACGCGCCGCAACGTTTCCGGGGTGAGATCAACCCGTGACGGATACCCGTCGACGGCCATGATCAGGTCGGCCTCGGCCAGCAGCGAGCGCAGTACGTGCACGATTCCGGCGGTCCCGCCCAGCGCCAGTCCATAGGCATAGGGCCGGCCGATTCCGACCGCGGTCGCCCCCAGCGCCAGGGCCTTGATGATGTCGGCGCCGGTTCGGACGCCCGAATCGAAGAGCACCGGCATCCCGTCGGCGGCCGCCACCACATCGGGCAGGCAATCCAGGGCGGGCAGTCCTCCGTTGGCCTGACGACCGCCGTGCGTGGAGCAGTACACGCCGTCCACACCGCCGTCGCGGGCGCGCCGCACGTCGTCGGGGTGACAGATGCCCTTGACGATCAGCGGCAGGTCGGTCAAGGACCGCAGCCACGGCAGGTCGGCCCAGGTCAGCGGATTGCCGAAGGTCTGCACCCAGGACAGGATCGCGGCCTGCGGGTTCTCCTCCGGCGGCTGGGCCAGGCTGGCGCGGAACACCGGGTCGGAGAAGTAGTTGGCCAGGCAGTGACCCCGCAGCTGCGGGAAGTTCGAGGTGGCCAGATCCCGCGGTCGCCAGCCCGGAACCCACGTATCGAGGGTGACGACGATCGCCCGGTAGCCCGCGCCCTGAGCGCGCTGCACCAGGCTGGCGGCCAGCTCCCGGTCCTTGGGGGTATACAGCTGGAAAAACCCCGGGGTATCCCCGAATTCGGCGGCGACGTCCTCAAGCGGGTCGGCGGTCAGGGTGGACACCATCATCGGCACGCCGGTAGCGGCCGCCGCGCGCGCACTGGCCAGGTCACCGTGTCCGTCCTGGGCACAGATGCCGATGACGCCGATCGGAGCCATGAAGACCGGCGCCGGCAGCCGCAGTCCGAACATCTCGACGGACAAGTCCCGCTCGGCGGCGCCGACGAACATCCGCGGTATGAGCCCCCACTTGTCGAACGCCTCGACGTTGGCCCGCTGAGTGCGTTCGTCACCAGCGCCCCCGGCCACATAGGACCACACCGAGGGGGGAAGTGCCGCAGCGGCTTTGGCCTCCAACTCGGTGTAGGTCATCGGAAGCGACGGCAACACCCCGGCCAGACCCTGCAGGTAGATCTCGAACTGGTAGTCCCCGAATGCCATGGCCTCAGGCCCTGCCCTGGACGCCGGCGGCCTCGGCAGCTTCTGCGGCGGCGAGTTCCTTCTTCCACTGCCGGAAGGTCTCCTCGGTGCGCCCACGCCGCCAGTAACCGGAGATCGACGCCCACTTGGCGTCGACCCCGCGCTCCTTGCGGATATAGGGCCGAAGGTTGTGCATGACCGCTTGGGCCTCGCCGTGGATGAACACCTGAACCCGGCCCGGCAGCCACGCGGCGGTGGTGACCGCCTCGATCAGCGGGTCGTTGTCCCCGGCCCGTTCCTGGCCCACCAGGTCGGCACGTGCGCCCCGGTGCAGCCAGATGAGCTCGATTCCTTCCGGCGCATCCAACGCGATCTCGTCTTCGGGGCCGGCCACTTCGATGAACGCCTTGCCGACCGCACCGGCCGGCAGAGCCTCCAGCGCGGCGGAGATCGCCGGCAGAGCACTCTCGTCACCGGCCAGCAGGTGCCAGTCGGCGCTGGGGTCGGGTGCGTAGGCGCCATTGGGACCCATCAGGTACACCGCATCTCCAGGCTGCGCACTGCGGGCCCACGGGCCGACCACACCGTGGTCACCGTGCACCGAGACATCGATGGCGATTTCCCGGCTCAGCGAATCGGCCCGCCGCACCGTCAGGGTGCGGATCACGGGGCGGTGCTCCTCGGGCAGTCCGTCGAAGCTGTCCAGCGTCAACGGGCGCGGGAGCGCGTCCACGTCGACCTCATGGCGCACAAAGAGCACCTTGACGTACGAATCTGTGAAATCGCTGGGCGTAAATGTGTCAAACCCACTGCCGCCCAAGACCACTCGAATCATGTGTGCCGAAGCATGTTCGGTTCGGACAACTTCGAAAGTGTGAACCGGTCGCCCCGCCACGCTGCCTCCGTTCATCGGCCTGCCCCAGCCGACTATACGAGCTACCGGCGGCCGCGGACGATCCCCCAGCTGCCGTCGCGCCGTTGCACCAGGCCGGCGAGCTCCAGCATCGCCAGCGGCGCGAGCACCTGCGCCGGGGCCAGCCCGGCTGTCCTGGCAATCTGATCGACGGTGACCACACCGCGGCCGGGCAACGCCTCATAGACCTGACGCTGGTCGGCACTGAGCCCGTCCACCGGCGTGACCGGCCGGGGCGGATCCTCGGCCAGCTCGCCGACGCGGCCCGCCAGCTCGATCACGTCACCGGCCCGGGTCACCACCTCGGCACCGCCGCGCAGCAGTACGTGACAGCCTGCTGAGGCCCCGCTAGTGACCGGCCCGGGAACCGCGGCAACCGGCCGGCCCAGCCGCCGTGCCCACGCGGCGGTATTGGCCGCGCCGCTGCGTATCCCGGCCTCCACCACCACCGTCGGTCCGGCCAGAGCCGCCACCAGGCGGTTACGGGTCAGAAACCGGTAGCGGGCAGGGCGGACCCCGGGGGGGTATTCGGTGATCAGCAGGCCGGCCGCACCGATCCGCTGCAGCAGCGCGGAATGACCTGCCGGATAGGCGATGTCGACTCCGGCGGCCAGTACCGCCACCGTCGTTCCATCCGCGGCCAGCGCGGCGCGGTGAGCTGCCCCGTCGATTCCGTACGCGCCGCCGGACACCACCGCGATGCCGCGTTCGGCCACTCCGGCGGCCAGTTCCGCGGCCACCGCTTCCCCATAGGACGTTGCCGCTCGGGTTCCGACGATCGCGGCGGCCCGCTCCGCGACGTCGTCGAGGCGCTCCCGGCCGATTGCCCACAGCACCAGCGGCGGCCGGCAGTCCGGGGTGGCCGCGGCGCCGACGCCGCCGAATGCGGTAAACGCGAGCGTCGGCCACTCATCGTCGTCCGGGGTGATCAGGCGGCCACCGCGCCGGGCCAGCATCTCCAGATCCTCGGAGGCGACATCGAGATCACGCCGGACCTCGGTGTGCCGGGCCAGTTCCGGTTCGACCGAGCCACGGCGGATCCGCTCTGCCGCCTCGACCGGGCCGACCCGGCCGACCAATGCCGCCAGGTCCGCGCGCGGCGGCTCAGCGACCCGGGACAGGTATGCCCAGGCCCGCAAGACGGTGTCCCCCGCGCTCATCGGCCCCGGCCCGCCTGACGAAAGCTCAGGGCGGCGCAGACCTCGTTGAGCCCGGGTGCGGTCCGCCCCGCCAGATCGCTGAGGGTCCAGGCCACGCGAAGCGTCCGGTTTGCCCCCCGAATCGACAGCAGCCCGCGGTCCAGCGCCGTGCGCAACGGCTCCATCGCCTGGCTGCTGAGCCGAAACCTGCGTCGCAGCAACGCCCCACTGACCTCAGCGTTGGTGCGAAAGCCGTGCGGTCCCCAGCGCTGGGCGGCCGCGGCACGCGCATGAGCCACCCGCGCCCGCACCGCCGCCGTCGACTCCCCGTCGTCGGCCGAGAACGCACCCGCCCGGACCGGATGCATCTCCACCCGCAGATCGACCCGATCCAGCAGCGGACCCGACAACCGGCCGAGGTAGCGCCGCTTCTCCATCGCCTTGCAGGTGCAGTCCCGGGGATCGGCCGGGGCGCACGGGCACGGATTGGCCGCCATGACCAATTGGAAGCGAGCCGGATAGCAGGCCACGCCGTCGCGCCGGGCAAGCCTGATCTCGCCGTCTTCCAACGGTGTTCGCAGCGCCTCCAGGGCGCTGACCCGGATCTCGGCACACTCGTCGAGAAACAGCACCCCTCGATGCGCGCGGCTCACCGCGCCAGGCCGAGCCATGCCGGAGCCCCCTCCCACCAGGGCCGCGACGCTGGAGCTGTGGTGCGGCGCGATGAAGGGCGGTCGGGTGATCAGCGGTGCACTGTCCGACAGCATGCCCGCTACTGAGTGGATGGCGGTGACCTCCAGCGACTCGCTTTCGGTCAAAGGCGGCAATAGGCCGGGAAGACGTTGGGCCAGCATGGTTTTCCCGACTCCGGGCGGCCCGGTCAGCAGCAGATGATGCGAGCCGGCGGCAGCTACCTCGACGGCAAACCGGGCCTGGGCCTGACCGACCACCTCGGCGAGGTCGGCGGCCGGCTCGGCCACCGGAGTCCCGGTGGCGATGCGGCCCCGCAGCCGTGCCGCCCCCCGCAGCCAGCCGTAGAGTTGGCGCAGCGTCGCCACGCCGTAGACATCGATGCCGTCCACCAGGCTGGCTTCGGCGAGGTTGTCCACCGGGACCACCGCAGCAGCCCAACCTTCGTTTTTGGCGGCCAGCACCGCAGGCAGCACCCCGTGGACCGGCCGGACTCGCCCGTCGAGCGCGAGTTCCCCGAGAAGTACCGTCTTCTCCAGCAGTGACCACGACGCTTTGCGTTCCGCGGCGAGCACCGCCGCGGCCAGCGCGACGTCGTAGACGGAGCCCATCTTGGGCAGCGTCGCCGGCGAGAGCGCCAGGGTGAGCCGGGCCGCGGGCCAACGCTGGCCGCTGTTGGTGATCGCCGCCCGCACGCGATCGCGTGACTCCTGCAGCGCGGCGTCGGGCAGGCCCACCAGGTGCACGCCGGGCAGCCCCGAGGTGATGTCCGCTTCGATCTCCACGATCAGCCCGTGCAGGCCGCGCACCGCGACCGAGAACGCCCGTCCCAGCGCCATTCAGCCCACCCCCTGCAGATGGGTGATCTGCGCTCCGTTGCCCGGCCCGATCCGCACCCTGATCACGTCGAGGCGGACCGCTTCCCACCGGTATGGCTGGCCCACCAGCCAGAGGCCGGCCAGCCGGCGCAGCCTGCGCACCTTCTCCGGCGGCACGGCGTAGGCCAGCCCGCCGAAGCCGTCGCCGCTGCGGGTTTTCACCTCGATGAAGACCACAGCGCGCGCTGCAGGCTGGTGTGCGACGACATCGAGTTCGCCATATCTGCAGCGCCAGTTGCGGGCCAGAATCGACCACCCCTGGCCGATCAGGTAGTCGACGGCCGCTTGTTCTCCGAGCGCCCCCAGTGCGGCGCGAGTCCTGGTTGTCATGCCGGTCAGGGTGGGTCAACACCCCGACAGCGCCGAGCCCGCCGGATGCCAAATCCGCTGTCTCAGCGGCGGTTATCCCCAGTGCCGGCTTCATCCACAGCGACGAGCAGGGCCCTCGCCGGTAGGGCGACCGGGCACCGCGTCGGCCGGCTTATCCGGCGTGGGCCCCCGGCGCGCGGACGATCAGCGGCACGCCGGGAAAGTAGGCGGCCATCTCGCTGCGGGCACGGCGCAACGCCGCGGTGCCGTAACCCTTCTTGCGATGCTCTGGGTGGATCCAGATCCGCACATTGACCTCGTTGTGGTGCAGGTCGCCGAAGACCATGCCCACCTTCTGCCCGCCGGCGACGGCGACGAGCCACGCGGCGTCCTCGTCGTCGACCCGCGACAAGCCCGAGTTGATCTCATCGTCCAGACCGCCGGCCGGGCCGCCGGACCCGTCGCCGCTGGCGCCGACGTCGGCGGTGCGCAAGGCGAAGATGTCGCGATCGTCGCCACCGAACGGCCGCAACTGCAGCGTGTCCGAAGAACTCGCCGGCCGATCCCCGAGGGTGAACGTCAGCTCGTTGTTGAGGTCTTCGAGTTCGTCGGCGATCCGGCTCCGCGAGTCCTTGGTCAGCTGGTCCAAGCACATGCCGATGACCGCTTGGCAGCCCAGCGGCGAGACGCCGAGCAGCTCCGCGATGGCCTGCACGGCCGAACTGCGGTCGTCGGATTCGACGATCACATCGAGCACCTCGTGGCGGCGCTCCATGGCCTTGAGCAGGGCGTCTGTGATTTCACGGCGGGAGACGGCACGGTCGACAGCGGTCATGCGAGCCAGCGTAGACCGAACTCGGCGGGACCGCTGCGGTGTTTACTCCGGAAGCCGTAGCTCGGGCTTTTCGACCTCTTCGATGTTGACGTCTTTGAAGGTGACCACCCGCACCTGCTTGACGAATCGGGCGGGCCGGTACATGTCCCAGACCCAGGCATCGGCCAGCCGAAGCTCGAAATACACCTCGCCGTCGGCGTTGCGCGGCACCATCTCGACGCTGTTGGCCAGGTAGAAGCGCCGTTCGGTCTCCACGACGTAACTGAACTGCCCCACGATGTCCTTGTATTCGCGGTACAGCGAGAGTTCCATCTCGGTTTCGTACTTCTCGAGATCTTCGGCACTCATCTGCTCAGCCGTCCTTCTGCTCGGTTCGTCCCCATTGTCCCAGTCGCCGCTGCGCCGGCCATCGCCACGTTCCGCACGTTGACGTACGAGAACCGATGCTGGCTACACGGTCCCAACGCTGCCAGCGCCGCGGTGTGCGCCGCAGTGGAGTACCCCTTGTGCTCGGCGAATCCATACCCGGGATGGTCGGCATCCAGGGTGGCCATGTACCGGTCCCGGCTGACCTTGGCCAGCACGCTCGCCGCGGCGATGCACGCCGCGGCACCGTCGCCCCCGATCACCGGAAGCGAGGGCATCGGCAGCCCCGGCACCCGGAACCCGTCGGAGAGCACATAGCCCGGTCGCAGGGCCAGGCCCGCCACCGCGCGCCGCATGCCCTCGATATTGGCCACATGTACCCCGCGCGCGTCGACGTCGGCGGGCTCGATGAACACCACGTGATAGGCCAGCGCATATTTGCAGATCAGCGGAAACAGCTGTTCACGGGCCTTCTCGGTGAGCTTCTTGGAGTCATCGAGCGCTGCCAGGGCCGCGGGTTTACCCGGCCCGAGCACGCAGGCGGCCACCACCAGCGGACCGGCGCAGGCGCCCCGACCCACCTCATCGACGCCGGCGACCGGACCGAGCCCACTGCGGTACAGCGCCGACTCCAGTGTGCGCAGCCCCGGCGAGCGACGGATCACCGGGCGCGGTGGCCAGGCCGGAGCCATGGTTAGGGATCCTGCTGCGGGTTCGTCGCTCGGACCAGGCCCCAGCGCGACGGCGGCCAGGCGATGAACCTGGTCTTACCGATCACGTTGGCCACCGGCACGGTGCCGGCATCGACGTCGTCTCCGGTGCACAGGATCCGGCGCTGCATGTCGGGCTGGGCCTGCACGGAGTCACAGTGCGCACGCGAGTCCGACGAATGGGTGCGGTTGTCACCCATCACCCACAACCGCCCCTCGGGAACGGTCACCGGACCGAACTCGTTGCCCAGGCAGGGATAGACCATCGGGTCGACCATGAGGGTGGCCGGGTTCAGATAGGGCTCTTGGAGCGCCTTGCCGTCGACGGTCAGACCGGTGTCGTTGCGGCACTGGACGGTCTGACCGCCCACCGCAATGACCCGCTTGACCAAGTCGTTCTCGTCCGGCGGCACGAATCCGATGAAGGACAGCGCGTTCTGGACCCAGCGCACCGGTGTGTTGCTCGATCGGATCGATTTGTAGCCCACGTTCCACGACGGGGGCCCGCGGAACACGACGACGTCGCCGGGCTCCGGGGTGCTGAACCGGTAGGTGACCTTGTCCACCATGATGCGGTCACCGACGCAGCCGTGGCAGCCGTGCAGCGTCGGCTCCATCGACTCCGAGGGAATCAGGTACGGACGCGCTACGAAGGTCAGCGTCAGGTAGTACAGCACCAGCGCGATCGCGATCAGCACCACCGACTCGCGCAGTGCGCTGTGCTTGCCGTCCTCGGCTGCCTCGGCTGCTTCAGCTGCCTCGGGAGAACTCTCGGGTGACGGACCCGTGGTTTCGGTCACGAGATCAGCGTAATAACCGCGTCAGCGGTGCCCTTGACCGACCGGAGAAAGCCCCGCGCGGGCAAGATCAGCGCTTTTCCTTGATCTTGGCCTTCTTGCCGCGCAGCTCACGCAGGTAGTACAGCTTGGCGCGCCGGACGTCGCCGCGGACCAGGACGTCGATGTGGTCGACGTTGGGCGAGTGCACCGGGAAGGTCCGCTCCACACCGACGCCGTAGCTCTCCTTGCGGACGGTGAACGTCTCGCGAACGCCGCCGCCCTGCCGGCGGATGACCACACCCTTGAACACCTGGATGCGCTCCTTGGAGCCCTCGATCACCTTCACGTGCACGTTGACCGTGTCGCCGGGGGCGAAGGCCGGGATGTCGTCGCGCAGCGACGCCTTGTCGACGATGTCCAGCGTGTTCATTGCGGAAACACTTCCTCGCAGGTCGCGGCTGCGGACCGACCGCCGCGCTTCGTGCGCATACGGACGGCTACCGAGCCGATGGGTTCGGGCATGTTGTCGCACCGTGCGGAGACCGGGACGCCAGGACCCCGCTGCGTAACCAACTGTCGGGCGACAACTGCTCAATTGTGCCAGACGCGGCGCAACCAGTGAAATCGCGCAAATCACCGCTGGTCGTTGCGCGCCGAACCACCGTAACCGTGATAATTCTGAAGGCGACCGAACTGCGCGCGCCGAACGTCCACGCGGTAACCTATCCGCCGGGCCGATGGCAGCAGTGTGACAAGCCCGCAACCCGATGTCGGTGCAATTACGCGTCAAGGAGGCCTACCAGCCGTGCGGCCATCGATGCTCCTGCTGACCGTCGTCATGGTGATCTCCACGGTCGTGTTCGGCTGCGACGAGAAGGTCTATGGCGCCGACGCGGTACGGCCGACGCCGTACAGCGCGCCTGAGGTTGCCCCGGTGGCCACCATGATCGACGTGCCTCGGGCGCCGGCGGTTCCGCCGGCCGCGATGGTCGACGGACTCGCCGCGCGCATGCAGGAGGCCACCGACGACGCCGCCAAGGTCGGCGCCAACATCTCGGTGGCCGTGCTGGACCGGATCACCCACCAGCTGGTCACCAACGGCAACACCCGCCCGATCGCCACCGCCTCGGTCGCCAAGCTGTTCATCGCCGACGACCTGCTGCTGCAGCAGCCGGAAGGCGGCCTGTCGGCCGATGACCGGGCCGCGCTGGATTCCATGCTGCGCGCCTCCGACGACGGGGCCGCCGAGACGTTCTGGAACCAGAACGGACGCAACGCGATCATCAGCCGGGTGGCCGCCCGCTACGGTCTGGCCGGCACCTCGCCGCCGTCGAACGGCGCCTGGTGGAACACCATCAGCACCGCACCGGATCTGGCCCGTTATTACGACATGCTGCTCAACGGCTCCGGCGGCCTGCCCCCGGCCCAGGCCAGCCTCATCATGAGCAACCTCGCCCTGTCCACCCCGAGCGGGCTCGACGGCTACCCGCAGCGGTTCGGAATTCCCGAGGGTCTCTACGAAGAGCCGGTGGCGGTGAAGCAGGGCTGGATGTGCTGCATCGGCAACAACTGGATGCACCTGTCGACCGGCGTGGTCGGACCGGACCGGCGCTACATCGTGGTCATCGAGGCGCTGCAACCCAGCGACGATGCCACGGCGCGCAACACGATCACCGAAGCCGTCAAGACGATTTTCCCGGGCGGGCGGATCTAGTTGTACTGCCCAGACAGGTTGGTTGAGGAAGTGTGACGACTCGCTGTAGCGGTCGTTGAACGGGGAAGGTCTCCCGTCGTGGAGTGGAGC